>DAITQE010000839.1:0-1512 GCA_036833235.1 Opitutus sp. | reverse complement strand
CCACGCTGCCGTGAGGCACGAGCACGTTGGCCTCCGGAAAATAGGCGGCGGCGCAGCGTCGAGGTACATTGTAGGGCGCGACCATGAACTGCGGCGCGTGGCGCTGCTCGCCATTGAAATGGCTGGTGATGTCCACCAGCTGACCTTGCACCAGCCCCGCGTCGCTCATGTCCTGCTCGTTCATGAAGATCACGCGGCGGCCGTTGTAGATTCCGCGATAACGATCATCGAGTCCGTAGATCGACGTATTGAATTGATCGTGACTGCGAATGGTTGTGAGGAGATATCGCCCTGGCTCAAAGGCGGTGCGCGTGAGCTTCGCTGGTTTGAAAACCGCCCTCCCTGATGGAGTCATGAAGCGGCGCTCGTCGCGCGGTGGATTCGGAAGATAGAACGTTCCCTCCCGGATGCGCTCGTTGAACGCGGGAAATCCCGGCACGACCGCCTCGATGCACGTCCGAATCAAATCGTAATTCGCGACGTGTGCGGCCCAATCGAGCGGCTGGGTTGGGCCGAGCACGCAACGCGCGAGTCCGGCGACGATCGCCGGTTCGCTCAGGAGGTGGCCAGAAGCCGGCTCGAGATTTCCGCGCGACGAGCTGATCACGCCCATGCTGTCTTCGACGGTGACAAACTGTTCACCACCCGCCTGACGATCGATCTCGGTGCGGCCGAGACATGGCAGAATCAACGCGGTCTTGCCGGTGACGACGTGCGAGCGGTTGAGTTTAATGGATACGTGCGCTGTCAGGCGACAATTGCGCAGTCCGCTGGCGGTGAGCTCGGTGTCTGATGTGGCCGAGAGGAAATTTCCGCCCATCGCGAAAAACACGTTCGCCCGACCTTCGTTCATCGCTGTGATCGATTCGACCGTGTCGAGGCCTGGATGGCGCGGCGGCTCGAAATGAAACTCGGCGGCGAGCCGATCGAGAAATTCTTTTTTCGGCCGCTCCCAGATTCCCATCGTCCGATCGCCCTGAACATTTGAATGGCCACGGACCGGACAAGGACCTGATCCCGGCCGGCCGATGTTTCCGCCGAGCAGCAGGAAATTCATGATCTGCTGAATCGTCGCAACCGCGTTCTTGTGCTGCGTCACGCCCATGCACCAGCAGACAATCGTGCGGCGCGAGTCCATCGCGATTCTCGCCGCATCGCGGATTTGTTCGCGCGATAATCCGGAATCGGCGACGATGGTTTCCCAAGAGGATTCACGGAGTTGAGCGATGAGCTCCGCATAGCCTTCTGTATAATGTCGGATGAACTCGTGATCAAAAACCGCACCCGGCCGGCGATCTTCTTCCTCGAGCATTTCTTTCATCAGCCCGTGCAGAAACGCCATATCGCCGTTGATCAAAACCGGCAGCCACAGGTCAGAAATTGGCATGCCTCCGCTAAGGAAAAATCGCGGCGTTCGAGTCGGGTGCAATAGATCTTGCGGATTCTTGAATCGCTCCGTGCCGATTTCCGGGAGCGGGTTGACGCTCACGATCTTGCAGCCCTGCGCCTTCG
>DAITQE010000838.1:0-1531 GCA_036833235.1 Opitutus sp. | reverse complement strand
ACTTCGACCGGCGCGACTACGCTCAGTAATGTTTGACGTAGCCGTTGCGTCGGAGGCGCTCGAGCCAGTGTTCCTGGCTATTGCGCGTCATCTGCTGCTGCAGCACGCGCTCGATTTCATCGCGCACGCTGTCGATCGGCTGAATGCCGGCGTATTTACGCTCTTGCGCATAAAGGATAAAGCAGCCCTCGGGCAGGATGACGGCATCGCTATATTCGCCTGCTTTGAGCGCGAACAACGGTTCGCTGAACTCAGGCTTCAGATCGGATCGTTTTTGCCAGCCCCAATCGCCACCCTTGGTGCGACGGGAATCTTGGCTGTATTCCTTAGCCAGATCTTCAAACTTCTCGCCGGCCTTCAGGCGGGCGAAAATGAGATTGGCCTTCGTCCGAAGATCGGCGTCGGTTTCGCCGTTTGCGCGCGACAGTTGGATCAGACGCAGGTGCACGCCGTCTTCCTGATAGAAACGGTCTTTGTTTTCCTTGTAGTAGGTTTCGATGCGGACGGGGCTGATCACACTCTGTGATTTGCGCTGCTGCTGGCGCATGTAGTTGTAAATGATATCTTCTTCGACCTCGCGGCGGTATTCGCGCAATGTGGTGCCGCGCGAGTGCAGATAGGCCAGGAACTTAGACCGGTCGTTGTCGAACTGCTCGCTTTGGATATCGGCTAGGCGGTTGTCTACGAAGCTTTCAGGGATGTGCTTTTTCTCGTCCTTCCGGAATTCCTTAACGATCAGGACGCGGTCGATGAGGCTCTGGATCACGTCGTCCTGGAGCTGTTCGAGTTTTTCATTGAACTCGCGCTCGTTACGCGCACTGCGTTGGAGTTCCGCCACCAGCGGGGCGATTTCGCGGCGGACGTCATCGACGGTGATGACCTTGTCCTCGGCGATGGCGGCGATGCCGTTGGCGAACCGAAGGTTGAGGTTATCACCAGGAGGGTTTGCGCCAGCGGGGTTTGCGGGAGTTTGCGCAAATGTGGCGGTGGCGATCCCGAGGGAAACTAACGCGAAACAGAGGCGGCCTGAAATCATGGAGAGAGCGGAGTAGGCAAATTGTTCAGAAACGAGAGCACTTCTCTCAACCGTAGAAGGGGCTTGGCAGCGGTCAACCTCGGAAACCGGGCACCCACCTGGACCCAGTCATCGCGGCGGCCACTGTTGCGGAGACACTTCAAGCGGTTTGATTCCGTTTCGACGGAAAGAATATTTTTTTGTTCCGCCCTAATCCGTATCTCAGTGATCAGCAGGAGAGCGCGTACTTCGTCGCCGAATTTGCCAAACCGGTCGCGCAACGCCGCCTCGATTTCTTTCAACTTGGCCGGCGATTCGGCCATCGCGAGTTTGCGGTAAAAATCGATCCGCAGCCTCGTCTCCGGCAGGTACGACGCGGGAAGCCGCGCCTGAATTTTCGGCACTTCCACGATGCGGGCGTCTTCCGCATCTTTGATTGCCGTGTATCCGTCCTCGTGCCGGCCGCGAACAGGCAGGACGGAACCGCCGCTTCCCGGGTTCGTATCTGCTGTGCCC
>DAITQE010000837.1:0-1533 GCA_036833235.1 Opitutus sp. | reverse complement strand
CCCAAGATGAGCGTCAGCTTGGAATCAGTCCCGACGTATGCGAACGGTCAATACGCAAACTCCTTTGGTGGCTTGGTGATCTGACGGCGCGAACTCGACACAAGTTACACTCGATTTCGAAAAAAAGCTCCTCTCTCACGAATAGCTGAGCCAATTCGGCTTTTTTCTAAGATCCAAGATCCAGGCAGCGATTGACGATCGCACGCGTTGCCGCTGTTCGTGTGTGGTCGCGTCGATGCGAGATCTTTCGCGGCCGGCGAATTGATGCGGTGGAGCAGCTGGACGAATTGCATTTTTTAGGCAGGGTGGCCGATGCAACTAGCCGGTATTCATCATCTCACTGCAGTGACCGCACAGGCGGCGCGAAATCACGCGTTCTACACGCAGACACTTGGGCTGCGGCTCGTGAAAAAAAGCGTCAACCAGGACGACGTCTCGGCCTATCATTTATTTTATGCCGACGGCAAAGCGACGCCCGGATCCGATTTGACGTTCTTCGACTGGCCGGCGGCCCGCGAGCGGCGCGGCACCCATAGTATTGTTCGCACCGGACTGCGAGTGGCCAGCCAAGCAAGTTTGCGATGGTGGGCGGCGCGTTTTGCGGCAGAAGCGGTGACGCAAGAGCCGTTTGGCGTACGCGACGGTCGGCTGACCCTCGACTTTGAAGACTTTGAAGGACAGCGGCTCAGCCTCGTTGTCGATGAACACCCGAATGCGCCCGCAAATCCATGGGAGAAAAGCCCCGTTCCGACTGAACATCAATTGCTCGGTCTCGGCCCGATCACAATCAGCGTACCGAAACTCGAGGCCACCGCGCGTGTATTGACCGACGTGATGAATTTCCGCCGCGTTCGCGAGTATCCGTCGAGCACTGGAACGGCAGTCCATGTTTACGAAATGGGCCAGGGTGGACCGGCGGCCGAATTGCACGTCGCGGTCGAGCCCGAACTCCCGATCGCGCGAGCTGGAGCAGGTGGTGTGCACCACGTCGCGTTTCGCACTACGATCGCCGATTATGATCAATGGGCCAAGCGACTACAGCAGCTGCAGGTACCATCCAGTGGACCGGTGGACCGATACTATTTTAAGAGCCTCTATTTTCGTGAGCCGAACGGGATTCTTTTCGAACTCGCCACCGACGAGCCAGGCTTCGCGGTTGACGAGTCAATGGAAACACTCGGTGAAAAGCTCGCGTTGCCGCCCTTTCTCGAAAGCCGGCGGAAAGAAATCGAAGCGGGACTCAAACCGCTCGGCTGATTCAAAATGCCGGTCGTCGTCGGTCACAATCTCCTCATGATTGGACCGCCGGGCACGGGCAAACGCCAGATATCCCTGCGTGTGTCTGGATGTGTCGGGCTTCGACCACCGCGCCGTTCACATTCCCGGGAAACCGCCTTTGCCCTTCATTGCTTCGAGCTGGCGCATCATTTTTTTCCCGCCGCCTCCTTTGAACATTTTCATCATCTGCTGCATTTGCTGAAATTGCTTCAGCAGCTGATTCACTTCGACGATCTTCGTCCCGGAACCATCGGC
>DAITQE010000836.1:0-1541 GCA_036833235.1 Opitutus sp. | reverse complement strand
ACGCCCAAGCCGGCACGCGGGACGCGTGCGCTCCCCGGACCCCAGACATCGGTTTTCTGCAATGCGCCGGACCTTGCTCCGGGAATTTTTATTCGAGGAATCGGTTTCGGTCGCATTTGGCGCCAACAAGCCGTCGACCATTCTTTCCCGTTGCCGTGATAACTTGCTCAAATCGGACCGCTGCTTTTTGTCGCGTCTGTGACTCATAACGCGGCTGGCTCCTTTCTCGGTTACTGGCCCGACCGTGACGCTGGCCTCAATCTGCGCGATTGCCGGAAACAGCATTCCTTAAAATGATCAACGCGCTAAACAGTTTGCTTGGCCCGCAGCACGTCCTCACGTCGCTCGAAGACATTCTGCCGTACGGTTTCGAGGGCACCGCGGCGTTGAAACAGCGCCCGCGCGCCGTGGTGTTTCCGGCGAACGCGACGGAAATTTCCGCTGTGCTTAAAATTGCACGGGAGCAGCGCGTGCCGGTGGTCACACGTGGCAGCGGCACGGGGCTTTCAGGCGGCAGCGTACCGTCGCCGGGTTCGCTCGTGATGTGCGTAAATCGGCTCGATCGCATCCTGGAGCTCGATACGAAAAACCTGACGCTGATGGCCGAGGCGGGAGTGATTACACAAAAAATCTTCGAAACTGCCGACGCGGCGGGACTTTTTTATCCACCCGATCCGGGGTCGATGAAGATCAGCACGATCGGCGGCAACGTCGCTGAAAACGCCGGTGGGTTGCGTGGACTCAAGTACGGCGTCACGCGGAATTACGCGATGGGAATGGAAGTGGTGCTCGCGGACGGCTCGATCTGCTGGCTCGGCAACAAGTGCGTCAAGGACGTCGCCGGTTACAACCTCCGTGATCTTTTTATTGGCAGTGAGGGAACGCTCGGCGTGGTGACGAAGGTTCTGCTCAAGCTGCTTCCAAAGCCGGCTGCGCGCCAAACGCTTCTCCCCACCTTCAGCCGGATGGATGCGGCGGCGGAAACGGTTTCCGCCATTATCGCGGCGAAAATCATTCCGTGCACGCTCGAGTTCCTCGATCGCAAAACGGTTCAATGCGTCGAGGCGTTCGCACATGTTGGTCTGCCACTCGACGCGGCAGCGGTGCTTCTGATCGAAACCGACGGACACCCCGCAGCGGTGGCCGACGAAGCTGCGCAGATCGAACAGCTTGCCCGCGCACACGGTGCAACGTCGGTGAAACGCGCTGCGACGGTGGAAGAGGCCGTTCAGTTGGCCACGGCCCGGCGCAGCGCTTTTTCCGCGCTGGCGCGGTTGAAGCCCACCACGATTCTAGAGGACGCGACGGTTCCGCGCAGCGAACTCGCCAAAATGATTCGGTTTATCGAGGAGACAGCGGCGCGCCATCGGCTGGAGGTTGCGACGTTCGGACATTTCGGCGACGGCAACCTGCACCCGACGTTTCTCACCGATGAGCGCAACGCTGAGGAGATGCACCGGGTGGAGGAGGCGATGAAAGAAATTTTCGATTTCGCGCTATCGCTTGGCGGCACGATCACGGGCGAGCACGGAGTTGGGCTG
>DAITQE010000835.1:0-1546 GCA_036833235.1 Opitutus sp. | reverse complement strand
CTTCTGCATTCGTTGCGCTAGTGAATCACGCCTTCGCGTTTCTGCAAGCGTACGCATTGGACGACGGCGGCTGGATCTATTGCAACAACGGGTGCTGCACGTAGCACCTCCGCATCCGTAATCAGGCATTGATCGGGACGATATGCCTTATCGTGAATCCCGCCGCGGGTCGCGGCGGGATTCACGCTGCTCTCCCCAACGTTCGCGCCGCGTTCAGCTCGCGCGGCATTGGCATGACGTACGAAACATCGGCGCCCGGAGAAGAAGAAGATCTCGCGGCACGCGCAATTCGCGCTGGCGTGACGACGATCGTCGCGGTCGGCGGCGACGGGACCTGCAGCCGCATTGCGAACGCGATTCTCCGTTCTGCCGCTCCGTGTCGACTCGCCGTCGTCCCCACTGGGACGGGGAACGACTTCGCGAAAATGCTCGGCGTGCGCCGATACGCGCCGGCGCAGATCGCCGATCTCGTGGTGAGCGGACAGGCAACGCGAATAGACGTGGGCCTGGCGGACGGTTCCCACTTCCTCAACAGTTGCGGGTTTGGATTCGATGCTTCCGTCCTCGAGGCAAGCAGCCGCGTCCGCTTTCTCAAGGGCGACGCGGTTTATATCTACTCCGCCCTTGGGCAGCTATTCACGTACCGCGGAATCGAAGTTTCCGCGGGCGGTGCTCCCGGAGTAAGGCGCGGGCGAATGCTGATGGTCACCGTTTCGAATGGGCGCTACCTCGGCGGCGCGTTCAAGATTGCCCCGCACGCCTCCCTGCTCGACGGCAAACTCGACGCATGCTTCTTCAGTGACAGCAATGTCGTTGAGCGCGTGAGGCTTTTTGTGGGAGCAATGCGCGGCACCCACATCGGGATGCCGTCGGTATCAGCCGCCAGCGTTCAGCAGCTCGCTCTCACCTTTGCCGCCAGTCCTTCGATGGAAATGGATGGCGAGCTGCGCACGGCGCACTCGAGTACAGTGGAGCTGAAATGTGTGCCTCGCGCACTGTCCGTGGTGGCGGCGCCGGGCGCGATCGTCTGACGCCCGGCGGCCAGGCTTTAGACCGGCGGAATGGTCAGGACCACAGTATCACCCGGCGCCACGGTTATCTCCTCACTCAGCGAGGCTCGCCTGCCCCCAATGGGGTCGGCGATAAAACGAAGGGGTGTAAGGCCACTGACCAGGCTGGACGGTACGGTAAAGTTGGTCTTGCTGTTCCCGGGTGCGGTTCCCAGACGCACGCGTTGCGAGCTACGCACCGCAAATACGTTCATGTCCAGGAAACCCTGGTTGTCCACCTGGATCACGGTCGGCCCGTTCTGATCGGCGTCGCCAGAACCATGTGAGAAAGTTTTGCAGGCGAAGGCGCCGAGTAACAAGAGTGCAAAAGCGATCGATCGGATTTTCATGGGAGGGTCTGCTGTACGTAGCGGTTCGGGTCTCTTCCAACGGGGTATAATGCGTTTCGTACACCGCCATCTTAGCTTTGGATCAGGATGCTGAAACCCTTGATAATCGGGATCGCCGGCGGCTCGGGGTCGGGCAAGTCTACCGTG
>DAITQE010000834.1:0-1551 GCA_036833235.1 Opitutus sp. | reverse complement strand
CTCGGAACCTCGTTTGATAACATCCGCCTCGTTTTCAAACGCGGCAAAATCGTGGAGGCGACCTCGAGCAATACCAAGCGCCTCAATGAGATTTTAGATAGCGACGATGGCGCCCGCTACGTCGGAGAGTTCGCGATCGGGTTCAATCCGCACATCCTGGAGCCGATGCGTGATATTTTGTTCGATGAAAAGATTGCGGGCTCGTTTCACTTCACGCCGGGGCAGGCCTACGCGGACTGCGGCAACGGCAACAAATCGCAAGTACACTGGGACATGGTCTGCATCCAACGTCCGGACCACGGCGGCGGCGAAATCTGGTTCGATGGCAAACTGATCCGCAAGGACGGCGTGTTCGTGCCGAAGACGCTCCACAAGCTGAATCGCGAGTACTTGCTCGGCGGAAAATGAACCTCCCGCGAATCACGCGGATGAACGCGAATTTTAGGGGAAGCGGTGCACGGTTTTCCGGTTTGCGATTGAAACTCAGGTGCCCCGTAGGCTGCGAGCTTGCTCGCGCTCGAACCGCGATAGCAAGTTGGCGGACTTTTTAATCTGTGCGACATCGGAAGACTTGCGGAAATTCGCGTGATTAGCGGGTAATCTGATCATGCGCGATTTCATCCAAGCCTTGCCGAAGACGGAGACTCACCTGCACGTCGAGGGCGCGCTGCCCTATGAGCTGCTCACCTCGTGGAAACCCGAGGAGTATCCGCCCGATCCGGCGTTTCGGCGGGAGGATTACCGCTATGCCACGTTCCCGGATTTTGAGGGCATTCTTCTCGCGCATGCTCTGCCGTGGTTCACGAATGCGCAGCGTTATTACGAGGCAGCAAAAGCAATTTTCGCGAAACATGTCGCGCAAAATGTCCGCTACGTTGAGACGAGCTTTCACCTGCCGGTTACGAAATTCATCAACGTTCCCGGCCCGGAAATCATTGCGGCAATTCGCGCTGCGGTGCCCGACGGGCTCGAAGTTCGGATTTTCGCTGGGATGCTGCGGAGCGACATTGTTGGCGATCTGCGCGCGACGATCGATCAACTCCACACCTGGGATAGTCTGGCTGGCGTCGACCTGCACGGCTTCGAGGAGATGCCGACGGAACCGGGCACTGCGAAAGTTTGGGCGCGGCTTCGAGCGGCAGGAAAAGTGACGAAGTGCCACGCGGGCGAATTTGGCGGACCGGAACGCGTTCACGAAGCGATCGAGGAATTAGGCGTGAGGAGAGTTCAACACGGCGTTCGCGCGATTGAAGATCCCGCCGTGGTCCGGCTGGCGGCGGAGCGTGGTGTCACATTCGACGTCTGCCCAATCAGCAATGTCCGATTGAAGGTGGTGCCGGCGATGAAGGATCATCCGATTCGCCGCCTCATGCGCGCGGGTGTTCGTTGCACGGTCAGCACCGACGACCCGTTGAATTTTGCCAACACCGTCAACGACGAGTACGCGGTTCTCGCGTCGGAGTTGGAGTTCACACGCGCCGAACTGGCAGAAGTGGCCAGCAACGGCTGGGCGGTCGCGGATGTTCCGGTGACTGTGAAGCAGAAGTATCT
>DAITQE010000833.1:0-1552 GCA_036833235.1 Opitutus sp. | reverse complement strand
GTCCTCGACCATGCGCTCGCGCGCCTTTTTCAGCGTCTCAAGTCGTTCGCTCATGCGGGCTTCGCTTTCTCGCCTGCGATGCGGTCCGGATTTGGCACGGGCCCTTCAGCAAGTGCCAATAGAGGCATCCGTCGGGCTGCTGCAATGATCCCGAATCATTCGGCGGTCTGGCGGGAAGCCTATCATGGAAGGGGCCTGGACAGGTTGACCATCGCCGCCGTCATTCGTGCCAAAAAAGGTCAGGAAGAGACCATGCGCCGCGCTTCGCCCGCGGTCGCCGAAAACGTCCGTGTCAACGAGCCGAACACGATCGGTTTCCGCGTTTCACGGGCATTACTGCTTGAAACAATGCTCGCGATGCCATTGCAGGAAGCCAGGATGCGGACGTTCGAATGATCGCCGGGGAGCCAGCGCAAAGCCGCTCTTGTTGACAAGAGTTCTAATGCTCTCAGGATCGTTAGCCTGCCGCGATATTAAAACGTGCAGGTCGTCGGACAGACTGAGCAATCCCCGATCGAACATCCAGTGCACCGTACCCGAAAGTGCGATTCCGTTGCTGATAATATCGGGTCCGTTCGCTTCAACCGGCCGGATATGCGCTGCAGCGACCTCTGCCCGCCCGCTGCCATTTATCAGCTTGAGTCCGCTGATGGCACAGCGCTCGGAGTAGGCTCGCAACACGATCCGGCGAAAAATACGGTCACGCACGATTCTCGACGCGGTAAAACTCATCCGATCACGGCTCTGTTCGAACTCGAAGGGTGCTGGCTCCTCGCGAAGGCCCAACGGCGGAAGCAGCTCGCCGACGCGCGGGAGCAGTGGCTCGTCTTCGTTTAGGCCCAAGGCAACGATACGACTGAAATCGCCCGGCGAGATCGGACGGACGGCCGATTGCGCACGACCGGATATCCGTCCTTGCTCGTTCAGCACACCTTGCTCGACCACGCCCGACGCGCTGCTGAAAGGAACGGAGTTTACGAAATCAAGATAGCTCCCAGGTTCGATCAGGGCGAAGTACATGCCGGGTGCCGCAGGATCGGGAATGACGCGCTCGATCTTCGCTACTGCGAAGTAACCTCGCGTCTCCGCCACCTTGCGAGGCTCATAATAGATGATCCAATCGCCGATGCAGGACTGAACGCGGTGAAGATATTGACTGGGAAACTGATAGCGCTCGGCCGGGCTGTCGTCGTAGATCGAATCCGAACGGTGAATGAAAACCCCGTACCCCATGAACCGCATCTAATCACAAATGAGCTCTTGGCCAAATTCGCCGGATGGCCGGGTGCTGGAGGCCCCCTTTCGGGAAGCAGGGCGCGAATGCCTACTTTGTGTCGGCTGTGGCACCAGCCCGCCGCGCTCTGTTCAAGATCAAAATAGGGCCATACTGAGTCTGAATGCCCAGTCTTTGTTCCGCCGCCGCCACCGAGGATTTCGTAACGCCATCAACATGCTGGGAATGGCGCACCCGACACGATTCGAACGTGTGACCTTTGCCTTCGGAGGGCAACGCTCTATCCAGCTGAGCTACGGGTGCGTTACCGGTTCATCT
>DAITQE010000832.1:0-1553 GCA_036833235.1 Opitutus sp. | reverse complement strand
GCCCAACGCGGCCCGGCCGAGCGGCTGATCGCCCGTTGCCACGCAGCCGGCAAAACCATCATCGCTGGCGGTCCGCTGTTCACCAGCGCACACGCAGAATTTCCAGACGTCGATCACTTTGTCCTCAACGAAGCGGAACTGACGTTGCCGGATTTCCTGCGCGATTTCGAACAAGGCCACGCGCGACGAATCTATGCCACCACGCGGTTCGCGGATATCCACGAAAGCCCGCCGCCACGATGGGAACTTGCCGAGCTGAAGCGATACGCCTCGATGAGTGTGCAATTCTCCCGCGGTTGCCCTTTCGACTGCGAGTTCTGCGACGTCACCGCGAAATTCGGCCACATCCCACGGACGAAGACTGCGGCGCAGATTATCGCGGAACTCGACGGGCTGCTCGACCGCGGCTGGCGCGGACCGGTGTTTTTCGTCGACGATAATCTGATCGGCAACAAACGCGGGCTGAAAACCGAACTCCTGCCGGCATTGATCGCATGGCAGGATCGTCG
This sequence comes from Opitutus sp., assembly GCA_036833235.1. Classification (GTDB taxonomy): domain Bacteria; phylum Verrucomicrobiota; class Verrucomicrobiia; order Opitutales; family Opitutaceae; genus Opitutus. The sequence continues at coordinate 1,044 of DAITQE010000832.1, read as the reverse complement.
GAGAGGACGCGGTTTTCCATTTTACACTGAGGCTTCGATCAACCTAGCCGACGACGCCGAGCTGATGAACTTGATGGCGAGAGCGGGATTCGACGGCGTTTTCATTGGTATCGAAACACCGGATGCGGGAGCGCTAGCCGAATGTAACAAACGCCAAAACCAAGGTCGTGATCTGATCGCCGACGTGAAGCGGATCCAGCGCGCGGGTCTGCAGGTCCAGGGCGGGTTTATCGTCGGTTTCGACACCGACGCTCCGAGTATTTTCCAGCGGCAGATCGAATTCATCCAGAAGAGCGGGATCGTTACCGCGATGGTCGGTCTGCTGAACGCGTTGCCCGACACCAAGCTTCACGCTCGGCTCGCGCGCGAAGGACGGCTCGTTGGCCAGAGCTCCGGCAACAACGTGGACGGCACGATGAACTTTCTGCCACGCATGCCCGCCGCGCAGTTGATCGAGGGATACAAAACCATCCTGCGCGGCATCTATGCGCCCCGCCCTTATTACCAACGCATCCGGACCTTTCTTCGGGAATACCGCCGTCCGCGTATCTCGGCGCCCCTGAACTGGCGACACGCCGTCGCGCTGGCCTGGTCGAGCGTGCGTCTGGGCGTGATCGGCCGTGAACGAATCCAATATTGGCGGCTGCTGGTCTGGACGCTTTTTCATCGCCCGGCGCTGATGCAATTGGCGGTGACCCTCGCCATCTATGGGCACCATTTTCGCAAGTGCTGCGCCGCGATGAACGTGTAAGCGGTTCAACACACCGACCTCTTCGCAGTGGTTCTCCCGATGTTTCCAAGGAAACAGAGTAGAGCGCGATGTGGGCGGCCCTCACCCCGCTCCTCCGATCGCGGGTGAGGGCACCCGCCCCACAGGTTCAATGCGGCCTGACCCAAGTGCCGTAGAACGAGAAAGAATCCTCGTAGCTCATGAAGATCCGGGTGTGGATTTCGTCATGTTCTCCGTTTCCAATCTGACGCGGGCGGTGAAATTCTACCATGACGTGCTCGGGCTTCCGCTCGAAATTCACAGCGAAGAACACC
>DAITQE010000831.1:0-1578 GCA_036833235.1 Opitutus sp. | reverse complement strand
GTGCTGCAGCGATTGCGTGAAATCAGCCCGGGCCCGATGACGGAGGTGCCGCGAAATGAGGTGCCGCTGGCTGGACAGGCTTCGGCAAATGGCGGAACGCCGATTGCGACGCTTCGCCCGCCGCTGGCGACGAGCGCTTTTGGGGTGAGCGATCCGACAATGATGCGGCCAGCGGTTGTGCCGGCGGTAACCTCGGTGCGGCCATTGTCTCCAGCTCTCCCGCCACGTGAGGTGGTTGCCGTGGCGAACACGGCGACCGCGGTTCCTCAATTGCCCGCGACACAGGTGTCTGCGTGGAATTTTGTCGGAGTGGCTCATGGCAGTTACGCGCTGTTCGAAACGGCCTCGGGCCTTGTCTTGCTCGACCGGCGCGCAGCGCACGAACGCGTGTGGTTCGAGCGACTTCAGGAGCAATTCCGATCCGGCTCGGTTCCGAGTCAGCGACTGCTGCTGCCGGTGCCGTTCGAATTGGATCCGGTCGCGGCGGTGCTTTTGCTCGATCGCTTGCTGTTCCTGCAGGCGCATGGATTCGAGGTGGCGGAGTTTGGCCGAAATTTTTTCCGGATCGAAGGGGTGCCGGCCTGGATGGAGCCGGCTGATGCGGAGCCGTTTCTCCGCGATCTTCTGGGAGCGTTTCGGGAAGGCCACTGGCCTGACGAAGATCCCGATCTGGCGCGCGAGGAGTTGGCGCGGCTCGCGGCGGTCAAAGCAATTCGCCTTCCGGCCACCGCCTCCGAGGCGGAGTTGCGCAGTCTTGTCGCACAACTGTTTCTCACCCGAACGCCGTTAACCAGCCCCGCCGGACGCCCGACCTACATCGAGCTGAACCACGGTGAGCTGGCCCGCCGCTTTCAAAAATAGACGTGCGTGCCGCCTCGGTGGCACGAATCATGTTGGCTAACCATTTTTTATAACATGTCCGATCTCGCCACCACGCCCTCGACTCCAACTCGCAAAACCAACGCCGGCAAAACGACGCCGGCAAAGCAGATCTATCCGCCGGACTCGCTGAGTTCGGTAATCCAACATCACCTGACATCGACACTGGCGCGCCATCCGGGGGCGGCGACCTCGCGGGACTGGTGGATTGCGACGGCCTTGGCGACTCGCGATCGCATTCACGAGCGAATGATCGAGACGCAAGCCGTGCACAACAACGACAACGTGCGGCGGGTTTACTATTTCTCGATGGAGTATCTAATGGGTCGGCTGTTCGAAAGCAACCTGCTCGCGACCGGCCTGACCGAAGACGCCCGTGCTGCTCTCACGTCGTTGGGCGTCGATTTCGATACGGTGCGCGAGGCGGAAGTCGATATGGGTTTGGGCAACGGCGGTCTCGGCCGGCTCGCGGCGTGTTTTCTGGATTCACTGACGACGCTGGACTATCCGGCGTTGGGATACGGAATTTACTACGAGTTTGGTTTGTTCAAGCAGGAGTTCGTGAACGGCCATCAGATCGAGCATCCGGACAGCTGGGGTCTGTTTGGCGATCCGTGGGAAGTGGTGCGCGCTGACTACACGCAGGAAGTTCGGCTCTACGGCCGCGTTGAAAACGTTTTCGATGATCGCGGGAATTCG
>DAITQE010000830.1:0-1582 GCA_036833235.1 Opitutus sp. | reverse complement strand
CAAGTCATCGCAACGGGCACGAGTCTGCCCGACGCCAAGCTGGGCGAGTGGCAGGTTTTCTCGGTGAAGGACGGCTCGTTCGAATTGGTCAGCTAGAGCGATTCTCGGAGTGCCGCGGAAGACAAACCCTTCATTCCCGTATCCGTCCCATCCGTCTTATTTGTCCCATCTTATTTATGACCAAAACTTCCTCTATCTCCAACTCATGACGCTCGAACCCTGGCAATGGGCTCTCGCCTTTCTGGGCGCACTCCTTGTTGGCATTTCGAAAACGGGTATCGCCGGACTCGGCATGCTGTTCGTCGTGATCTTCGCCCAGATCATGCCGGCCAAGCAGGCAACCGGCATCGTCCTGCCTTTGCTGATTTGTGGAGACTTGATCGCGGTCGCCTCATATCGGCAACACACGCAATGGCGGTTCTTGTGGAAATTATTTCCGTGGACGGCCGCGGGTGTATTGATCGGCTTTTTCGCGCTCGGGCAAATCGATGATCGTCAGGCGAAGATCCTCATCGGCATCATCATCCTCGTGCTGATCGCGGTACACCTGCTGCGTCGGAAGGGTAGCGGCGGTCATCCCGACCGCCACGATGTCGCAAGCAGCGGTCGGGAGAGCGGCCACCAACCCGATGAGGCCAGGCACGGCTGGTGGTTTGCGCCGACGGTCGGCGTGCTGGCGGGCTTTACGACGCTTGTCGCTAATGCGGCCGGTCCACTGATGGTGATCTATCTGCTCGCGATGAGGCTCCCTAAAATGGAGTTCGTCGGGACCGGCGCTGTATTCTTCATGCTGCTGAATTTGTTCAAGGTGCCGTTCATGGTGAACCTAGGTCTGATCAACGACGGCAGCATTCTGTTGAATCTGTGGCTGGCACCCGCAGTGTTTATCGGAGCGTTCATCGGCCGAAAGATTCTCGTCAAGATGGACCAGCGGCTGTTCGAGAACCTCGCGCTCGGATTGAGCGTGGCTGCAGGATTGAAGCTGTTGCTTTAAATCGTAACTATTCAGCCTCGGCCGCAAAACGCGTTCGCCCGTGACGGGAAGAAGCCGGTAGGGCGGCGACTCCGCTCGCCGCCGCCCGCGACTGCGGGGAACGGAGTCCCCGCCCTACCCAGGGCGCACCGCTGTTTCCTAGGAGTCCAGAGCCAAAACGCCGAGTGGATTTGGTCCTCTGCGGATTGAACAATTAGCGTCGACGAGCACGGGGTGGCGTTCTCTTCTCCGGCGCAGTGGCTTTTGCGTTTTTTGCGGCCATTACAGTTTCGGAATTTTTTCCGTGTATTCCGTGTGTTCCGTGGGCCATCTTGAGTCATGTCACGGATCACGGTCAGGGACATGTGGAAAGCGAAACTCGAAGGGCGCTCCGTGCCGGCGACCGGCACGCCGACTGTGTCCATGCAACGTTCGCCGTTTTCGGGGCGCATCCTCGGCATTGATCCATCGCTGCGCGGGACAGGGTTGGCGCTGATCGAGTTCGTCCCCGGCCGCCAGCCGGTGCTGTTGAAATGCGCGACGGTGCGAATCTCGCCGAAACATTCGATGGCTTTCGCGTTGGGCGAAATCCATCGCACCGTGCTGAGT
>DAITQE010000829.1:0-1603 GCA_036833235.1 Opitutus sp. | reverse complement strand
GCTGAAAGTCCACACTGCGTACGAATATCTCGGGCATCGCTTCGATCGCAAAACGCGCATGCTCGGCGCCGGGCTGTTTCTGCTGCAGCGCGGACTCGCGTCAGGCATCACGATTTACGCGCCAGCCATTATTATGTCCACGGTGCTCGGCTGGCGTCAGGACCTGACGATCGTCGGCACGGGGTTGTTCGTCGTGGCTTACACCGTTTCCGGCGGGAACGAGGCGGTGAACGTTACGCAGAAATGGCAAATGGCCGTTATCCTCGCGGGGCTCGCTGCCGCGTTCGCTGTTGTGCTCGCCAAGATGCCCGTCGGTCTGGGAGACGCGCTCACGATCGCCGGGGGTTTTGGCAAATTAGAGGCCGTGGACTTCAGCATCGATTTCGACAAGCGCTACACGCTGTGGTCGGGCGTCCTCGGCGGATTGTTTCTCTCGCTCTCCTACTTTGGGACTGACCAGTCCCAGGTCGGCCGTTACCTCGCCGGCAGTTCGCTGCGCGAGAGCCGCCTCGGCCTCATGTTCAACGCCGTGTTTAAAATTCCGATGCAGTTCTTCGTGCTGCTGCTCGGTGCGCTGGTCTTCGTGTTTTATCAATTCGAACGGCCGCCGATCTTTTTCAATCAGGCCGCGTGGGAGGCGTATTCGAATGGCCCCGACGCCGCTCGCTATCGCGCGCTGGAGAACTCCTTCGCGACCGCGCACGCCGAAAAACGCGTTCAACTCGATCGTTGGATCGCGGCGCGCCACGCGGGCGACATCGCCGCAGCTTCCACCGCACAATCGGCGATGTTCAAAGCCAGCGACGAGCTCGCGATGGTCCGAGCCACCGCGAAACAGCAACTCATCGCGACGGATCCGCGAGCCAAGACCAATGATGCTGATTACGTTTTCATCACCTTCGTCCTCGACCAAATGCCTCACGGCATCATCGGCCTTTTGATCGCGTTGATATTTTGTGCCGCGGTTTCGTCGCTTTCTTCCGAGCTCGCGGCGCTTGGCTCGACGAGCGTCGTTGATTTCTATCGAGCCACGTTTCAGCCGGATCGGACCGATGCACATTACGTCGCCGCTTCGAAATGGCTCACCGCCCTGTGGGGAGCGATCGCCATCAGTTTTGCGCTTTTCGCTAATCTCGCAGAGAACCTGATCCAGGCGATCAACATCCTCGGATCCATTTTTTACGGCGTGATTCTCGGTTTGTTTCTTGTCGCATTTTTTCTCAGACGAATTGGCGGTAGCGCGGCATTTTGGGCCGCGGTGACGGCGCAATTAACGGTGTTCGTGCTCTATAATACGCTGACGATTTCATACCTTTGGTACAACGCCATCGGCTGCGCGGCATGTGTTGGCTTGAGCATGCTTCTTCAAAGTCTCTTTCGAAGCGGAAATGGCCCGGACAAAAATTCCCGGGGCGAATCACCCACGCGACCCAATGGAGGGCCCACCTCTGTTTGGACCGGATCGAGCCCGGACGACACGGAAGTCGTCCCTCCATCCAATCCAAGCTGAAGCTATTTGCCGAAATCGATGCACGTCAAAATTCGCATTGGTCCGGGGAGCGCACGCGTCTCGCGTGCTGCTCTCGGCGTCTCGCCGAGAGCG
>DAITQE010000828.1:0-1609 GCA_036833235.1 Opitutus sp. | reverse complement strand
AGAGGCGCGTGCCGCGCCCGATGATCTGCTTGAACTCGATCATCGAATTGATCGGCCGCATCAGGACGATGTTGCGGATGTTGCGGGCATCCACGCCGGTGGAAAGTTTCTGCGACGTCGTGAGGATCGTTGGGATGCTCTTTTCGTTATCCTGAAAATCTCGCAGGTGCTGTTCGCCAAGTTCGCCGTCATTCGCGGTGACACGCTGGCAATAGTTCGGGTCCTTGCTGGTTTTAATCTGGTTGATGTAGTCGCGCACGGCCAGCGCGTGATTCTGGGATGCGCAGAACACCAGCGTCTTTTCCTGCTGGTCGATCTCGCTCATGAAGATATCCACGCGCTTCTTTTCGCGCTCGGGAATTTCGATCACCCGGTTGAAATCTTTTTCTTCGTAGCGACGACCTTCCTCGACCTTGCCTTCGATCACGGTGTCGTCCTGCGTGTAGATGTAGTCATCGATCGTGGTGCTGATTTGGCGCACCCGGAACGGTGTGAGGAAGCCATCGTTGATGCCCTGCTTGAGCGAGTAGCTGTAGACCGGCTCACCGAAGTAGGCATACGTGTCCACGTTGTCCTTGCGCTTGGGCGTGGCCGTTAGGCCGAGCTGCACGGCGGGCTCGAAATATTCGAGAATGCCCCGCCAATCGCTTTCGTCCTTCGCGCCGCCGCGATGGCACTCGTCGATCACGATGAAATCGAAGAAGTCCGGCGGATACTCGCCGAAGTAGGGCGACGGCTGACCGTCCTTTATGGGGCCGGACATGAACGTCTGGAAGATGGTGAAGAACAGGCTGGCGTTCTTCGGGACGGAACCCTTCCTGCGAATATCCTCCGGTTTGATGCGGACCAACGCGGCGTCTTCAAACGCGGCAAACGAGGTGAAATCGTTGTAGGCCTGCGTCGCGAGCGTGTTGCGGTCTGCCAGAAACAGGATGCGCGGGCGACGGGTCGGCTCCCCAGCTTTTTTCCATTCGATCAAATTCCACCGTGCTTGAAACAGCTTCCACGCGATTTGAAAGGCAATGGAGGTTTTGCCTGTCCCGGTCGCGAGAGTCAGGAGGAGTCGCGTTTTCTCGTTGGCGATCTGTTCCAATACCCGGCTCACCGCGATTTCCTGATAAAAACGAATCTTCCAACTGCCACTCTTGTCGGGATACGGCACGGCGGCGAAGCGGTCCCGCCACGCATTCGCCTTCGCGAAGGTCAGCGCCCAGAGCTCGTCGGGCGAGGGATAGTGTGTGACGTCATCGCGCTCCCGGCCTGTCCCCATATCGATCGCGTAGATACCACGGCCGTTGGTGGCGTAGGTGTGCCGCACCGCCAGCATCCCGGCGTAGTTCTTCGCCTGTGCGACGCCCTCGGTGAGTTCTTCGTCCCAAGCCTTGGCCTCGACGACGGCGAGCTTGGTGTTGCGATACTCCAGCACATAGTCGGCGGTGAGCGCCTTGCCGCGCCGACCATGACCTTCGAGCCGGCCGAGGGTGATCGGAAACTCGCGCCGGATTCGGCTGCCCTCGACGACGCCCCAGCCAGCCGCCTTCAAGGCGGGATCGACGTGCTCCGCGCGCGTCTCCGCCTCGTTCATGCAGTGACGGCAGCGGTCTGCAAC
>DAITQE010000827.1:0-1615 GCA_036833235.1 Opitutus sp. | reverse complement strand
GGAATGCAGGTACTCGATTAGGCAAGATTCCATTCGGGAGACTCAGAGATCGAAGGTTCCCCCTGGGAGCGCGGGCGCCCGCGCTGCGTCCCCCCGCTTCGCTTACGGAGCGGGCGAGGGCGCCCGCGCTCCCAGACGGATGCGTCTCCATGTGGAGTCTTTCGTTTTAATGGCGCGATCCGTTTCGTGGTAGGCCGCAAGCTTGCTCGCGCTTCAATCGCGCCAGCAAGCTGGCTGCCTACAGGATGCGATTCCGAAACAAAAGATCTGCGCCCCTCCATGTGGTCAGCGTGATTCCCGCGTTGCCCGCCGGAGATCGGCTCTCCATGAAAAGACCGCGTGAACGCTTCCCACTTCTTCGCCCTGCCACCGTCGCTCGCTTCGTTCGCTGCGCATTTTCCCGCGGACGCCACGCCGTGGGATTGGTTGAAAGCGATCGGTGCAGCGCTCGCATCGGTCACTGAGCCCCCACTGTCAGCCGCGGTTCCCGCGGGCCTCCGTGTCGAAGGGAAAATCTGGCTGCATCCCTCGGTGAAGCTTCCCGCTCACGCGACGCTGATCGGCCCTGCGTGGATCGGCGCGCACACGGAGATTCGGCCGGGCGCCTACATTCGCGGCAACGTGATCGTTGGCGAACACTGTGTGCTCGGTAACTCGTCCGAGTTTAAAAACTGCCTCCTGCTCGATCGCGTTCAGGCCCCGCATTTCAACTACGTCGGAGATTCGATTCTCGGCAATCGCGCGCATCTTGGTGCCGGCGTGATCTGCTCCAATCTTCGCCTCGATCAGCAGCCGGTGGTCATTCGGACGGACAATGCGAGCTATGAAACCGGCCTGAAAAAATTCGGTGCGGTCCTCGGCGACGAAGCGGAAGTTGGGTGCAACGCGGTTCTGCAACCCGGAACGCTGCTCGGTCGCCGGGCGCTGGTGATGCCACTCACGTCGTTCGGCGGATATCTTCCAGCGGCGACGATTGTGCGGAATCGTCAGACGATCACGATGGTCCAACGGCGCGACTGAAAAATCGTTCTCGTTCTCCTAATCGTTCTCGTTCTCTCTTTCCGATTCGAGAACGAGCGAGAGATCAATAACGACACCGACCAGACCCATGCGAACACTCACCGGCATCACGCCTTCGGGCACGCTGCACATCGGTAACTATTTCGGCGCGATGCGACCCGCTATCGACGCGCAGGCTCGCGGCGACTGCTTTTACTTTATCGCCAACTATCACTCGATGACGGTTGTGACCGATCCAGTGGAGCGGCGTGCGCATACGCTGGGAATTGCGCTGGACTGGCTGGCGTGCGGGCTTGATCCGAAGATCAGCGTTTTCTGGCGGCAGAGTGATGTCCCGGAAGTCTGCGAGCTCACGTGGATGATCGGCTCGCTCACCCCGATGGGGCTGCTCGAGCGCGCACACAGCTATAAAGACAAAACGGCCAAAGGTATTTCGCCCAACTTCGGCCTTTTCGCGTATCCCGTGCTGATGGCCGCGGATATTCTATTGTTCGATACGCAGCGCGTGCCCGTGGGCAAAGACCAGCGGCAGCATCTCGAAATGACGCGCGACATCGCGATCAAGTTCAACGAGGCCTACGGCGAGACGTTTGTC
>DAITQE010000826.1:0-1616 GCA_036833235.1 Opitutus sp. | reverse complement strand
GAGCTGCGCTGTTCAGTGCGAGTCCGGGTCGTGTACATGCCCAACCACAAATGATTCGAAACGATCACGTGGTTCGCGAACGCCGCCGACAGCCGCTCCATCGATTTCAGCATCGCCATGGTCCCGCGCCGTCGCCCCGCGCCAAATTTGCTGGCGTAGAGCTCCGGCACGATATCGTGAATATCCAGGATGATCTTCACGCCCGTGAGCTTTGGATACCATGCGGCAAAAACGAGAAAGTCCGGCATGTTGTGAATGTGCAGCACATCGTACGGCTGCTTCCGGTGACGGCGGGTCAAAACAACCGACGACGAGACCAAAAAGCGGAGCATGGGCCAGAAAAGAGCGGCCCCGGTCTGTTCGGATTTTTTGAAGCGATACTGAATTCGGGAAACATGGACGCCGCTCAGCGTCTCAGTCGCCGGCGACGACGGCGATCGGCGCAGCGCAATGACGTCGACCTGATCTCCACGTTCAGCGAGCGCCTCGGCGTAGCGGGTGACACGATTGTCCGTTTCGTAGAAGGAGTGGGTGATCATGCCCACGCGTTTGGGTCGACGACGTTCGGGGGGATGCTTGAGGCGCGATATCATAGCAGCAACTTGTCCAGGCAGCGCATGCCAATACGCGTCGGCGTGGCGTGTCCGCAGGTGAAGCAGGAAATCCCGGTAATGGCTGAGGGGGTAGGTTGAAGCTGCTGCCGATTCGCCTTCCAGACGCAAATAGTCCGGATGCGTGTTGACGAGCACCATGCCTCCGCGACCGGCGATCCAATCTGCTTTTTGCAGCCAGACGCGAGGCGATCGCTCGCTTAGCACAAGAAAAAGCGTTGAGTCTTGCGGCAGCGTATAGGGAAGCTCGACATAGCCGGGCCGCGCCGAACCCGACGCCGGAGGCACCCAAAAAGGGAAAATCGTGCCAGCTGAATCTGGCTGCGGTTCGAAAGGATCCGTATCAAACGACGAAGCGTCATAACGGATGTCCAGTTCATGGATCCAATCGAGCTCGTGCAACATGAACCCCGAGCGAAAGCCACTGGCATTCCATTCGCGGAGGTAATGGTTGATCCGGATGGCCTTTCGTTGGAACTCGGTGCGCGACTGGTAGAGTTTTCCGTCGTGCTGGAGATCGTGCACGCCCACTTCAAAACCGTTGGCCGTCAGCCACTGCCGCAGTTCAGCCGATACGGCGTACTCGCCCTCTGGGATGAAATTGAAGGAAGACCGGAAGCCGAGTTCCATTTCCAGCTCGGCAAGCTGTCGGCACTTCGCAAGCCCCGCTGAGCCTTCCACGTCATGCGTCAGCACGACCGCGAACGCTTTGGCGTCAGGCCAGCCGGGCCAGTGCGCCGGGGTATATCCGGCCGATTCATCGATGGGCCAGACCGAGCGGTTTCGTCGGCGCGTAAACGCAGCTGAAAGCCGGCGCACTCCATTCCGCAGGCGCCAGGGCAAATACGGCTTGAAAGTGTAGTAAAGACGGCGGCGAAGCATTCTGAAGAACGTGAGATGCTGAAGAACGCGAGATGGAGAGAATTGGGAGAACGCGTAACTGGGAAGAACGCGAGGGGCGGAAGAACGCGAGATTTGGGAGACGAATTAGAGATTAGGTAGCGG
>DAITQE010000825.1:0-1618 GCA_036833235.1 Opitutus sp. | reverse complement strand
GCGTTGATGACAATAAGGTCGTCGATTTTGTGCACCTCAAATAATCTGAGGGCATCGACGCCGAGCGCGTTCTCGGCAATCACTTTGGGGTTTCGTGTCATGAAATTTGAAACTGACTGTTGCAGGAAGTCGCGACCGGACAGCGCGCTTCGGCGAAAATCCCCGTCGGTGAGGATGCCGGTCAGCTTGCGCGTTTTTGGATTCACCAACGCAATACTGCCAGACTTCGCGCGCGTCATCGCGAGAATGGCTTCCTGTGTTGTCACATTTTCCTCGGCGATGGGGAGACGATCTCCAGTCCGCATGATGTCGCGAACCTTTAGTAGCAACGCACCGAGATTTCCCGCGGGGTGAAACTTCGCGAAATCGTCCCGTGTGACGCCGCGCTCCTCGAGGAGCACCATTGCCAGCGCATCACCCAGCGCGAGCGCGGCCGTTGTGCTTGCGGTCGGTGCGAGCGCCAATGGGCACGCTTCCCGCGGCACTCGGTAGAGCAGCCGGTACGTGGCGTTTTTCGTCAGGTCCGAATCGGCATTTCCCGTGAACGCCACCAGCATTACGCCCATGCGTTTCAGGACAGGAACCAAGCGGAGGATTTCTTCCGTCTGGCCACTGTTGCTCAGTAGGATCGCCAGGTCGCCCTCAGCACAGAGCCCGAGATCGCCGTGCAAGGCCTGCGTGGCGTCGAGGAACGTCGACGAAACGCCTGTGCTGTTAAATGTCCCCGTAAGCTTCTGCGCGATATGCGCGGACTTGCCCACCCCGGTAAAGATCACCTTGTTCCCACTCGCGATTGTCTTCTGGACCGCGTGGACAGTATCCACGAATTCCTTGCCTAAACCCCGCGAAGTCTCGGCGAGGGCGTCGCCTTCAATCCGGATACACGTACGCGCGCGAGCCAGGATCGATTTCGGTTGCAGGGCCATTTAGAGTTTGAGTCGCTGGAGGAGAGTGCGGAATTTACGGTGAACAATTACTCATTCAATATCATTCCCACGCCTGATGAGATTCCGCTCGTTTGTCACCGTCTGTCTTGCCGGGGTCGCGATTTTCTTCTCGACCGGTTGTGAGCGTGGCGACAACCAGACTTTGTCGTCAGAGGCCGATGAGCCGAATTACCGCCAAGGTCAGCAACTCGTAAAGCAAGGCCGCAGTCAAGAGGCGCTGTCAGCTTATCTCAAAGTGATCGCGAAACGCGGGGAGTCCGCGCCGGAATCGCACTTGGAAGCTGGCCTTTTGTATTTGCAGCAGATCAAGGATCCACTCGCGGCCATTTACCACTTTCGGAAATACCTCGAACTGCAGCCCAACTCGAAACAGGCCGTGTACGTCAAAGGCCGCATCGACGTGGCCAAGCGTGAGTTTGCTCGGACGCTCCCGGCGGCACCCACAGAAAATCAGGCAGGGCTTGATCTGTTGGACAAAGTCGAACGACTTCAGCGTGAGAACGAGGATCTAAAGGCTGAGCTGATGGCATTGCGCGGCAGCGGTTCGATGCTATCGACGCGCACGCGTGCGGCACTGAACGATTCGCCGTCCGCCCTCAAGGCACCACAGGATCAGCGCTTCAAACCGTTTATTTCGTCTCCGGTTGAACCGCCGCTGCCGGAAGAGTCAC
>DAITQE010000824.1:857-1622 GCA_036833235.1 Opitutus sp. | reverse complement strand
CAGGAATGGTTTTCCGGACGATGTCGGGTGGCTGGCAATTGATGACCGCTGTCGCGATCTGCTTTGCCGCATCGTGGATCTTCAGCCGCAGCTTCGGTTTCGTGAACCTTTCGTCGATGCAGCAGGTTTACGCGGCCCGACTCGCGCGCGCGTACCTCGGAGCTACGAATCCCGACCGGCAACGCAGCGCGAACCACAGCATGACTGAACTGATCCCGGGCGATGATTTGCCACTCGACGATTACGCCCCGCAGCAGAATGGCGGACCGCTTCATCTGATCAACGTGACCGTGAACGAAACCATCTCAGGCAAGACCCAAATCGAACGGCTCGATCGCAAAGGAATGGTGATGGCCGTAGGCCCTTGCGGTCTTTCCATCGGCATTGACTCCCATGCCGTTTGGGCCGCCGACCCGCCCAGGCCGAAGGGGCTCGGCCGGCTCAACGTGCTCTGGGAATCACGTCGACGCGCCATTGCACCCGTACCATTGGTGGACGCTCCGAATCATGTTCACGCCCTGTGCGCGGATAAAAAAAACCGCGATACCGCGCCTCAATATATCGAAGCGCTTCCACTGGGACGTTGGATTGCCATTTCCGGTGCCGCATTCACGACCGGCGCAGGAGCCAACACAACGCTCGGCCTCAGTTTGCTCCTGGGTCTCGCCAACGTCCGTCTCGGCTATTGGTGGGACAGCGGAATCACCGCCGGAAATTGTCCCGCCACCACGCGTCCGAATTTCCTTGAGCTTGCCAGCCGTATTG
>DAITQE010000824.1:0-847 GCA_036833235.1 Opitutus sp. | reverse complement strand
TTTCGCGCGGTTTCATGGTCCGGCCCGGCGACATTGGTATCTTTCCGATGGCGGCCACTTCGAGAACACGGCTTGCTATGAACTGATTCGTCGACGTGTCCCATTCATCATCTGCAGCGATGCGGGTCAGGATGCCGACTACGAGTTCGCCGACCTCGCGAATCTGGTGCGCAAAGCGCGAACTGATTTCGGAGCTGAAATCGAAGTCGTCCGCCGTATCGCGGATCTGGCGACCGACGATCCGGGAGTTAAATTCCCCATGCCGAAACTGGAAGAACTTGTTCACCCCAATCTGCTCGACGTGATCGGCACACCCGATGATTTCGTTCCGCTGCGGGAAAAAGACGAGGACGACGACAATGCGACGGCTGCGAATCGACACATCCGCTTCGCGTCCAAGCACGCCATCCTGGCGCGCATCCACTATCTGGATAACGATGAGTTCTGCTGGCTGCTGATGGTCAAGCCAAGCCTGATGGGCGATGAAACCGCCGACGTGATCCAATATCAGCGCACCCATGGTCTTTTCCCGCAGGAGCCGACCACCGACCAATATTTCGATGAGGCGCAATGGGAGAGTTACCGTAAGCTCGGCCAACATATCGGTGCTGAACTCTTCACTCCGCCGCTCTCAGCCGCTTCAGCCAGCGGCGCAACCTGGAGCCCCTCGCAAATGCGCCCGCCGCAAATCCCAACGACGTCGCCAGCGCCAAAAGCCGACACAGCAGGCGTCTAAAGAAATTCGTAATGGTCCGGGGAGCGCACGCGTCCCGCGTGCCGGTTCGGGCGTCCCGCCCGAACCATCCGAACCGCTCCCGGCGGGACGCCGCGCGCAGCACGCGGGACG
>DAITQE010000823.1:0-1637 GCA_036833235.1 Opitutus sp. | reverse complement strand
TGAATGCCAGACCGCGCAGGCCGCACCCAGCGCGACGGTGTGCTGCGAGCAGGAGAGATTTTAGAACTTGTGAGAGGTGCAACAGCCATGCTGATCAGGATCATCGCTGGTTTGGTAGCGAAGGCGAAAACGTGAAGCGTTCAGCCGCGTGAGCAAGTCGCCGCAAAATAAATCTCAGCGGCCATTTCACGCCAGGCTTCGCATTCAGTCTCATCCACGCTTCGCCTGCGATCGCCTGCGGAACTGCCCCGGCGACTCCACCGTCACGCGTTTGAAGACAACCGACATGTATTCGTCGTGCTCGAAGCCTGTCATCGACGCGATCGTCTTCAGGGGCAAATCGGTTTCGACCAGCAGCTCCTTCACGCGCGCGAGTTGCACCCGCCGAATCTCAGCTTGCGGCGAGCGCCCGATAAACTGCCGGAATTTCTTTTCCAATTGGCTCCGCGATGCCGTGGCGTGCTTTACAACATCGTCCACACAGATTCCCGTGCACGCTCGCACTCGAATGAAACTGAGCGCGGCCGCAACGTGTTTGTCGGCGACCGCCAAAATCTCCGTCGACAAACGAGTCACAACGCCCAGCGGCTCGATCCGCGTATCCACGATTCCAAGATCCTCACCGCGCAACATCCGGTCCAAAAGTTCGGCCGCGTGGTAGCCCGAGTGATGCGCGTTCAGCGCGACGCTCGAGAGCGGTGGATACGAAAGCTCACAGCGCATCATGTCATTGTTTACCCCGAGAAGCGCGATCTCCTCCGGCACCAACAGCTCCGCATGTTGCGCGGCGTCTAATACCTGAAACGCGCGCACATCCACACACGCCATCACGCCGGCGGGCTTCGGCAATCCACGCAGCCATCTAGCCATTGCTGTCGTTTGCTCCGCGTTCCACCCGGGAGTGATCACACCCGGATACTTCACATCAAAAACGTCGCAGCGGTGGCCGGCAAGACGCAGTGCTTCGATGAAGCCATCGCGGCGCTCACACGACCAGCCTTCGCTGGAGAATCCACAGAATGCAAAATGCCGAAACCCACGCTCTAGAAAATGCTCAGCCCCCTGATGCCCGATCGCTACGTTGTCCGGCCGAATCTTTGGGATGCCCGGAAAAACCGGTGTGTCGTTGAGGTCCACGAGAGGTATGCCCAGTTCGCGGCAGGTCGCCACCATGACTGGCGACGTGTGGCGGCTGATCACGCCCTGCCATTTCTCTCCCCGCAAAAACCCCGGATCGCGTTCCGTCAGCGCCTCGTCATCGAGGAACGTCGACCACTGCCGGTGAGTTCGTTCGAACTGCACTACGCCCTGCAACGCGTGCGCGGATTCCTCAAATCTCATCAGGAAAACGAGCAGAATCTTGGGGCGCAGAGGTTTCATTGAGAGAGTTTCGCCAATGACAAATGGCGCGGGTGTCCCGATGTCGGCAAGCCCGCAGGCGACGGCAGTCGCGAACTCAGAACCGCGCGATCGCGGCTGAGGTCGGGAGTGAGCGGCGCCACCCATTAATTTCGACTTCGCGCCAGCGAGCCCCGTCTCACGCACTGCTGCGATGACGAAAGATCGTCCCTTGGGAACGCTGGCACGGTCTTTCGTTTTGAGAATGCAATCCGTTGCGTCGTAGGCTGCGAGCTTGC
>DAITQE010000822.1:0-1652 GCA_036833235.1 Opitutus sp. | reverse complement strand
CCGGCCATGTGGGGCGCGTTCTTCGAAGACATCAATTTCGGCGCCGACGGTGGTCTCTACGCAGAGCTGGTGAAGAATCGCGGCTTTGAATTCCCCGATCCGCTCATGGGCTGGATCAAAGTCATTCCGACCAAGAGCCACGGCGATGTAACGGTGCGCACCGATGCACCGTTTAACGCGAAGAATGCCCAGTACGTTCGGCTCACCTCCGACGGCAAAGCGCTCCTTGGCGTGTCCAACGAAGGCTTCCGCGGAATCGGTCTGCGCAGCGGCGAAACCTATGATTTTTCGGTGCGAGTCCGCTCCGTCGAGGGACATCCCAAGCTCATCGCGCGGCTCTATGGCAACGACGGCTCGGTGCTGGATTCCGTGACGCTCGGCGAATTTTCCGCCGGCTGGCAGAAGCTCACGGCCACGCTGCAGCCCAAGGGCACCGACGCGCACGCGCGGCTCGCGTTGTTGATGGAAGGCCAGGGTGCGCTCGATGCGGATTTCGTTTCCCTGTTTCCGCGCGACACGTGGAAGGGCCGGCCCGGCGGCTTGCGAGCCGACATGGTGCAGGCGCTCGCCGACCTGAAGCCTGGTTTTTTGCGGTTTCCCGGCGGCTGTATTGTCGAAGGCATGACGCTCGCCAACCGCTATCAGTGGAAAAACACGCTTGGTCCAGTCGAGGAGCGGCCACTGCTGGTGAACCGCTGGAATACCGAGTTTCTGCATCGCCCCACACCCGATTATTTCCAGTCGTTCGGCCTCGGCTTTTTCGAATACTTCCAGCTCTGCGAAGACATCGGAGCGCAGCCGCTGCCGATCCTCAATTGCGGCATGGCCTGCCAGTATAACACCGGCGAACTCTGCCCGCTCGATCAGCTTGATTCCTATATTCAGGACGCGCTCGATCTCGTCGAATTTGCCAACGGCGCCGTCGACACTCCGTGGGGGGCTCGTCGCGCCGCGCTCGGCCATCCAGCGCCGTTCAATTTGAAACTGCTCGGTGTCGGCAACGAACAATGGGGACAGCAATACATCGACCGCTATACCCGTTTCGCCGCGGTGCTCAAAGCGCGCCATCCCGAGATCGCGCTCGTTGCCGCGGCCGGCCCCCAACCGGCGGACGCCCGTTTCACCTTTCTCTGGTCGAAACTGCGCGAGCTGAACGCGGACATCGTCGACGAGCATTCCTACGGGAGCCCGCAATGGTTTCTCGACAACGCCCACCGCTATGATGGCTACGACCGCCACGGGCCGAAGGTTTTCATGGGCGAATATGGCTCTCAAAGCGTGGGCGTCTCGAGTCCGAAGAATCGCAACGATCTTGAAGGCGCGATCGCCGAGGCCGCCTTTCTCACGGGTCTCGAGCGCAACGCCGACGTCGTCCGCATGGCCGCCTACGCGCCGCTGTTCGCGCACAAGGACGCGTGGCAATGGACGCCTGATCTCCTGTGGGTTGACAGCTTCCAGACGGTGCGCACGCCCAATTATCACGTTCAGCGCCTCTTCGCCAACAACCGCGGCGATCGGATTCTGCCGGTGTCGTGGAGCGACGTCGCCGCCGATCTCGCTCCGCGCCTCTATGCGTCGTCCACGTTAGACGAGTCATCCGGCGAAACGATCCTGAAGGTGGTCAACGCGAACGCCCACGCCACGTCCGTGAC
>DAITQE010000821.1:0-1656 GCA_036833235.1 Opitutus sp. | reverse complement strand
CGGCAGATGCGCCCGGTTGGCCGGGGCACAAATCAGGTTTTGGACGGCTCCGAAAGTGGCACGGGCGAGACGCCCGTGCCACGTCAGGCTCTCTCACCGCCGCAGGTCCTCCCTCCAGCGCAACTTGACGGCTCCACCCCCCGCCGCACAGTCGGCGAATGCTCCGTCATCGCGTTGCAACAGGTGTGTGCTTCATCGCTCTCCTCACGCGAGCTGTGGCCGCAGATCTCCCGCTCGAGAGATTCAATCGCGTTGACGTCGCGCCGACAAAAACGTCGATCTACATTGGGACCGTTTCCATGACCCTGCCGACGTTTGAACGACACAGCGGCACGTACTCATCAACTTATACCGCGAAGGTCTTTCCCTATTTTTTCTACAATGAGCGGGGCTCTATTTCGATTGATATCCCTGACGGCGATCTCCTCCGGTTGCAGCACGGTGAGCTAGTCGAATTCAAAGGGCGCGGTGTGAACAGCGATGGCGAGGAACGCCGCATCGAAGGCCGCGCAGTCCCGGCCGACGCGACGAGCGGCAAAATTAAAGTCCGCGTGTTCGTCTCGAGAAAAATTCAGCTGATCTTCAACACCACCTATCGCTTCAAGGATCGTTGATGGACCCTCCACACTCACTCACCCGCCCAGTGAAAAGTCACCGGCCGGTCGATCGCAGGATTCAGGCTGAGGTGAACCGGGCAGTTCGCGGCGGTTTTCTCCAAGAGACTCGCGAGCTCGGGCGTTTTCGCAATCGGCAGCCACAGCTGAGTCGCCAGCCGCACGATGCGACGCGGACTGTCGGCCGACATCTCCTTCGTCACTTCGTATTTCAGTCCTCGCAATTCCACGCCTTCCCGGCGCGCCACAATCGCGAGCGTCGTTGCGATACACGTCGCAAACGAAGTCGCCGTCAGATCCGTCGGTGAAAATGCTTCGCCGCGTCCCTGATTGTCTTTCGGTGCGTCGGTGTTGAGCGTTTCTCCCGATGGGCCGTGAACGGCTACGCAATGGAGTTCGCCTTGATATTCGCCGGTGATTTTTACCATGCCGCCAGCGTGCATCAGTTTCGTGGGCTGGCAATCCGCACCTCCGCCGCGGTCCAAACCCGTAGCCCGCTAATTCGGGTCAGCCCCTACAGCGCCGAGCTGACCCAGGATGGAACCGGAATCTCTCGTCCGCGCGCAAAGTCGGTGAGCAAGTTCTGCAGCCAGGGACGATCACATGAGCAGTGGCCGACCCGCAGAACTTTTTTCCCTTTCACCTCGAGCAGTTCGTAGCCTTCGACCCGGACGGTGATCGGTGAGGGCTCGCCGTGCAGCTTGCAAACCAGTTCGACCTCCTTGGAGCGTGAATCGATTTTCAACGACTGCACCTCCCCGTAGCGGGCGATCCGCTGGTTCACAAAGGTCTTGGCGGCTTTGCTGGTAAAAGCGTCTTTGGCGGCACTAAACATGGCTCGAGTACACCTCGTTTGCTCTCGCCGACGAGATCCATCGCCGAGACCAATGGTGAAGCTAAACTAGATGCGCCGACCCCACATTTGTTCCGCTGCGCGATCGAGTGCACCCGCAGTAAAGCTTGAAGAGACAATCAGCGTCTTCACGGCAAGGTCTTTTGTTTTGGAATCGTATCTTGTAGGCTGCCAGCTTGCTGGCGCGAT
>DAITQE010000820.1:0-1658 GCA_036833235.1 Opitutus sp. | reverse complement strand
GTGTAAGGCCGTTGCGCGCGCCCGAAAACCGCTTGCACGGGTGGCGAGTTCGCGAGATCGCGGTAGAATTGCGCAAGCTCGGTTTGTCCTGCCGCCTGGCCAGCCGTGAGTCCGAACAGCACCGGGCCAAGCTGCATGTTCAATGTCCGGTTGAAGCAATCGATATAGGGAAAACCGGCTGCGTCCACGCGGCCGCCGACCTGCCGGACTCCGGTCGCCATGGCCAGGTTGACCGCATTCACTGCTGGCGGCGCATCGGCCAGCACGGCAATCGCTGCTGCGGCGCTTTGCGTATAAGTAATATGATACGGATCGAGTCCTCCGTACGCGCGCCCCTTTTCATCTTCGCGCAGCTTCCGGTGCCCATTTTTCGTCAGCTGCGCCGTGGAGATTACTGCGCCCGCCACGAGGTTCTCAACGTTCGCCTCTTTCGACGCGACGTTCCGCGGCACGAGTTTTTTCATCCGGTCGGTCTCTCCCAACATGAACGCCCGCCCGGCATCCTGACGCCAACCGACCGCTTTCATTTCGCGCGCGATATCAGCCAATGCGGTATGAAGCCGTTCGACTGTAGCCCCCGGCTCATCGACCACCGCCACGAGCGGCTGCACATGTGCGCGGTACGTTTTCCAAAGCTCGACGGGGTCCTTGGTGTTCGTCGGCACCAATCGCACTTCGGACCAAAATCCATACAGCGTCGTCTTCTCTCCTTCGCCGCCGCGTTGAAGTCCGCCTTGTCCGAGCAGGACGAACGATCCGTTCTCCGTCAGTTTGAACGAGCCATTCTCTCCGCCGATCACGAGCGGCACCGCGAGCAGTGACGCCTGACCGGCGGTCTCGCTCAGCGCGGTGAGCGAATACGCGTGCTCCGACCGCAGTCCAAAACGAATTCCAGCGGGAATGCGCGTAATGGAAACCTCACCCGCAGGTCCCTTCACCGTTCCGTCCAAAAAACGATTCTTTTTGACTTCGACTCCCGGCGCCTTGCCGGGAAAAACGGCGCGCGTGATCACGATCTCTCTGCCGTCACGGGAAATGCGATACGTTTGATCCAGCGAAATGCCGCCGGCTTGGCCAAGCCGCACCCTCAGCTTGGTGAACAGGGGACCAGCGGCCCACTCCACGGTCCGCTCGGGTGTGGTCCGGTCCAGCACAAGATTCGCGGCGGTGGCACCTTTCGTGGCCGGCATCGTGATGAGCGCTCGCGGGAACGCTCCAGCCGTTGCAAAATCCCATTTGCCGCCCGCCTCAGAAATCGTTCGCAGCGCTCCGTCTGCTCCGAAGCTGATCTCTCCAGCATCTGTCTTTATCTGAATCGTTCCGGCTTTCGCATCGAGCGACATCGAGGGCGGTAGCGGCTTCGCCGATGCACCAGAGCGGCGAATGAGTTTAAATTGGCGTTTTTCACCCGCGTTGATTGCGACCGGAAACCAGAGATGAACGCGGCTGATCCCACCATCCGGCCCGTGTCGAATATCGTCGGCCTGCCACACAATCGGATCAGAGGACGACGCCGCGGTGCTCGATACCAGCTCCAGCTCTTCGAGCTTGGCGCACTCGCCTTCGGCGAAGAACAGCGGCACTCGGACAAGGTCGCCGTCGCGTCGAACGCCCGCGCGCTCTTCCACCGAGATCGTTCGCAGCACATTGTCCGAGGC
>DAITQE010000819.1:0-1667 GCA_036833235.1 Opitutus sp. | reverse complement strand
TGCTAACGGAATGAACAGGGGCCGACGAATCCATTGATCAGCCATGGCCAGCGCTGCGCCAAAAAAGAAGCACTGCAGAATCAGCCCGGCCAGCGCATGGGCGTTGTAGCGAGAGGGGACGAGATGCAACCAATGGTAGAACACCTGCTCGCCGAGCGCATACACGTAGTTGAAAGCCGGACCGGGATGGCAGAATCCAAATCGGGAAAAGTTACCGTGGATCGTCTGGAAGTGCCGGGCGCGCTCGGTGTTCATGGCGTCGACGGCGAAGTCGCTGTACTCGTGATAAGGCTGGATGAACAGTAGCCCGCGATGGACAACGGCCAACACCACAAACACCAGCAGGCCGATTAGTAGCGCCCGCGCGGCGAATGAGCGACCCCGTTGATTAGGCAGCACATTGGGCGGGACATCGGTTGTCGTGATTTCCATCGGTGGTTGCGGCGAGCGGTCGCAAATAGGCGAGCCGGCCTGTCGTTGTGCAACGAGGATTTCCGCCTTCGTTTGGATCGCGGGTAGGTTGGAGCTGCGCAGAAATTAAAACGTGGCGATCGATTCCAGGCGGCGGCGGTAGCGGGCTCCGATGATCGCGGGTGAAAAATGGGTTTCGATTGCGTGCTGTCCGGCGGCGCCAATCGACGCGACGAGCGCACGGTCGGCAAACAGCCGCGTCATCCACTCCGCCGCGTGCGCCACGTCGGGCTCGGCCCAGAGCTGGCCTTTCACATACGGGCCAAGAGTTTTTTCGATCGCGCTAAGAGTGTAGCGAACGGGACAACCGGTGTTCGCGTTCACGAATTCAGTCGTGGCGGACCAGTCGGTCGAGATGACCGGTTTTCCGAGATACATGCTTTCCGCGATCGCCAGGCCGAACCCTTCGGAGCGATGCAGCGAGACGAAGCAATCGCAGGCGGCCTCAAGTTGGTAGATCTCAGTGCGGGGCAGAGTGCCGGTGATCAGAACGGTTCCGGGCAGGTCGCGCACTGTGGCTTGAAGCGACGCGAAGTCTTCGGGATTGTCGTCCGCGTTTTGGACCTTGATGACCAGCGAAGCGCCGGCTCCGGCTAGACCAGACGCGCGGAACGCAGCGATCACAGCCTCGGGATTCTTGCGGGCTGAATACGAGTTGAGATCGTACAGGAAGAGAAAAAGAAAACGGTCCCGTGGTAGACCGAAGTGGGCGCGGTGGTCGCCGACCGGTCGCTGAAATGCGATCGCGTGCGGCATACTGATAACGGGTAGCGGCGATTTCATCGCAATCGCGGCGCGCGCGAAATCGCTCGGGCACCAGATCTCGTTAAAATAAGCGAAGTTCGGAACCCACGCATCGGGAAACTCCGTGAGCTCCCACGCCCAGTACGCCACGTTGTACTTGCCGGCGAGAAACGCTTTTCCGTGGTGATGATCGATGTCACGTGATGCCGGCGCGTCGATGTGGATGACGTTAACGCGAAACGGATTTTCATCCTGAAGCCGCGCGGCATAAGTCTGATCACCCTGCCGGTTCTTGCAGTTGAGTTTGAGCGGAACGAGCGCGGTGGTAATTCCTGCCGCGTCAGCGGCGCGTGCCATGCAGCGCGCCGATTCACCTACGCCGAGATCCGCTGTAATGAAGCCAACGAGGTTAAATTCGTACCGCGTATGGCGGCGGGCGAACGCCATCGAGA
>DAITQE010000818.1:0-1685 GCA_036833235.1 Opitutus sp. | reverse complement strand
GATTCCAAAAGCGGACGTAGTCACGATGGGCCATATCCTCCACGACTGGAACCTGGATGATAAGAAGATGCTCATCGGCAAGGCGTATGAGGCGCTTCCCCGAGGCGGGGCGTTCCTGGTCTACGAGGCATTGATCGACGATGACCGCTCACAAAACACTTTGGGGCTGCTTATGAGCCTGAACATGCTGATCGAAACACCGGGCGGGTTCGATTACACCGGGGCGGACTGCCAGAGCTGGATGAAAGAAGCCGGTTTCCGCGAAACGCGCGTCGAGCATTTGGTTGGACCCGATTCAATGGTCGTGGGAATTAAGTGAGTGCGAACACGATGGCATTGCCGCGCTCACCGCACAGCCCGATTTGACGTTATCCTACAGAGAAAGCATACCCATGAAAACCTGTGGCCTGATTCTACTCGCTTTCTTCTCTTGCCTCGCTGCACTCCCACGAACACTGTACAATTCCTCCGCTGATTCGTCTTTCCGTTCCTGGGATGCGCTCCGGGGCAAAGCGAGCCGCGACGAAACCGTGGCGCGGGAGAATCATCCGTCACTTCGTGTCGAGTCAAACAACGGCTCGGATGCGTACGTGGTGTCCGAGCCTTTGCAGCTTGTGATCGGAAAACGCTACGCGTTGAGCGGTTGGATTAAAACCGATTCGCTGCGGGTGAGTGATGGCGGACGCACTCCGATTGCGGTGGGCGCGGCGCTGAGCATGGCGTCGATGCCGTGGGACGTGCACTCAGCATCGGTTGGAGCGACTCGCGACTGGACACGGGTTCAGCTTGAATTTACGGCGACTCGCGAACGGGACAACATCGTGCTGAATGTCGCAAATACCGGCTCGTTTCAGGGGACGGCTTGGTTTCAGGGTGTCAGCCTGGATGACGCGTCCGCCAAATCCGGCTTGCCGAAACTCGCCTCGGTCCGTACTTTGGGTCCGGCGTACCGCTATCCGTCAGGCGGCTGGATCTATCTGCACATCGAAGGCAAGCCGTATGACCGCGGATACCAGCATGGGTTCCTGATGGCGAATGAAATTACGTCGTACATGGCGCGCTGCGCGGCGTCTTTCGAAGGCGATGCCAAGCAAGCTTGGGAGCAAGGGCGAACCATGACGAGCGCTCTGTTTCTTCGTGGTTACGACCAGGAAATCCTCGAAGAGATGCGCGGCATTGCGGATGGGGCAAATGCGGCTGGCGCCAAGTTCGAAGACCGGCCGCTCGATTTGCTCGACATCGTCACGATCAACTCGTCCACGGAAATTTCAGATCTGCGTGCCGCGTTGCCTCTGACGCCGACCGGATTGGAAGGGCTCACGTTTCAAGCGCCGAACTGGAAGCAGCCCGTCCGAGGGCCGTCACCGAACGGACTCGTACCGCCCAATGCCCGCTGCAGTGCCTTCGCCGCGACGGGCAAGGCAACCCGCGACGGCAAAATGGTGATCGGACATATCACGATGTGGTCGC
This sequence comes from Opitutus sp., assembly GCA_036833235.1. Lineage (GTDB taxonomy): Bacteria > Verrucomicrobiota > Verrucomicrobiia > Opitutales > Opitutaceae > Opitutus. The sequence continues at coordinate 215 of DAITQE010000818.1, read as the reverse complement.
TGACGCTCGCCGAGCAGGTCAACGTCATGCTCGATGTGAAGCCCGCGACGGGGCACAGGGTACTGATGCAGTCTTATCCGGCAGGCATCCAGAGCGGCATGGATTGGTATCAAAACGATGCCGGCGTCGTGTTGACCGAAACCACGATCCGCCAAAGTCCATTCGATGTGAACGGCACGCCCGAAGCGTATCGCGCGAGACACGCCATTCAATAT
>DAITQE010000817.1:0-1689 GCA_036833235.1 Opitutus sp. | reverse complement strand
GCGTCGAATGCGTCCTGCGGCGTGCCGGGGTAGAGCGCCTTCAGCCCGGGCATCGCGAGGAAGAACGACTCGAGTTCCTGGGAATGAAACGAGCCGAGGCCGACGCTGCCGCAGGGGAAACGGAGCACCAGTGGACAGGCCGCGCCCGAGCGGAAGTGAAACGTCGCGGCGTTTAACGTGATCTGGGTGGTGGCCTCGGTGGCGAAGTCGGCGAACTGGAATTCCTCGATCGGACGATGGCCATTGAGCGCCAGACCGATCGCGTAGCCGGTGCACGCGCTTTCCGCGAGCGGCGTATTGAAAACCCGAGGACGTCCGAAGTCGTTCAGCAGCCCGGCGGTGATTTTGAACGCCCCACCGTAAGTGCCGATGTCCTGGCCGAGGATGAGCGACTCCGGACGCTCGGCCAAAATTTTGCGCAGCCCGGCCGTAATCGCCTGACCGTAGTTCAAGATGGGGGCGGCTTCCGGCTGGCGTTGGCGTTCAGCCGAACCCATGGCCGAAACGCCAGCGCCACCCGGAGTGACGCTCGGCGCCCACGGCAGCGGCGGCGACGGCGGAGCGAACAGGTCGGCTTCCATTGCGGCGACGCTTCCGTCGGGCCGCGACACGGCGAGCGAGACGTTGATGCAGGCTTCGACAAACGCGCTGAGTTCGGTGTCGAGTGCGTCGAGGCGCGCGGTGTGGCCGGCGGCAACGAGCTGCGCCCGAAAGTTGGGGAGCGGGTCGGCCGCAAAAAACGCATCGCTTTCGCCGGCTTTCAGGTAGTCGCAGGTGTCGTACGCGGCATGACCGCGGAGACGCAACGTGTGGGCCTCGATCAAAACCGGACGCGAGGTGGCGCGGACTTTTTCAAACGCGGCGGCAAAAGTTCGCGCTGTGGTTGGAACGTCCAGCGTGCAATCGATCTTGAAGCCCTCCATGCCGTAGCCGGACGCGCGCTGCCAGAGCTCGGTGCCGATGCAGAACTGCTCCGATGTCGGGGTCGTGTACGCATAGCGGTTGTTCTCGATCACGAAAACGATCGGCAGCGAGAGCAGCGATGCGAGGTTGAGCGATTCGTGGATGTCGCCGGTGCTCGAGGAGCCGTCGCCAAAAAATGCAAAGCCGATGGCGGGTTTGCCGAAGCGGCGTTGGGAATCGGTCATGCCGAGAACGGGGCCAAGCATCGCGCCGAGATGGCTGATCATGGGCAACGAGCGATTGCCGGGATCGCCACGGTGGACGTTGCCTTCGCGGGCCTTGGTCGGACTGTCGGCGTTCGCGAAATACTGGCTGAAATGCTGGCAAAGGTGCCCGCTCCAGATCAGGTGCCCGCCAAGATCGCGGTGCGTGAAGCTGGTGACATCAACGGTCTTGTTGGCCAGCAACGCGAGCGGAACGATGAGACCCTCGTTGCCCTGACCACCGGTGACGGTCCCCTTGATCAAGCCCTGACGGAAAAGATCGAGGATGCGATTATCGGTGATCCGGGCGAGTTGCATCCAGGCGTAGATGCGCAGGAGGGTGTCGCCAGAAGGTTTCTCGAGCTCCGCAGCGTGCAGGTCGCGTGTTGCCAGGATCGCGGGAAGAGTGGGATAAGCCATGTCCAAAAACCCCACGCTGAGGGTGCCGCGCGGCGCGGGCAAGCGAGAGATTTAGAGGTTTTGGGAGGGTAACGAAGACCGTGCGCAGAAAAGTTGCGAAGCA
>DAITQE010000816.1:0-1696 GCA_036833235.1 Opitutus sp. | reverse complement strand
GCGCTCCCCGGACCCCAGACATCGGTTTCTGCAATGCCCCGGGGCTTGCTCCGGGAATTTTCACTGTCCCTTCCATCCAAATGCTGCACTTGGTCTGACCTCTTGTCGCGATGTTCTATCCGATTTCGCGTTTATCCGCGTCATCCGTGGGCGGCCTTCTGGATGGATGTGGTTCAGACAACCTTGCCGCGACGTACAACCCAGTTGATGATCGCGTTATCATCGTGCTCGTGGCGCCAGATGAGACTCAGAAATTCGGCAGGCAGAATATCATGTGCTTTCAGGAACCGACGATCGCCTCCGCAGCAGTACATGAGTGAAGGCGGAAGTTCGCCGCGCAGCTTTGCCTTGGCCTTCGGAATGATGCGAGGGAGCCACTCAATCCCTTTTACCGCTTCGGTTTTCGTCGGGAGTGTAGCCTCATCCAGCACGGTGGCAGAGGCGACGCCGTGTTGGGCATTCAAGAAATAGTCTCGTCGAACAAGCTCGATCGCGAGTGCGTGATCGAACCCCGGTTCGCCCTGCGCGTTGTGATCTTCTGCGTAGTCGTAGAGGTGCTGCGCCGTGATGCCGTTGCTCGTTAAGAAGAGCAGTTGGTCCGCGTCGAAAAGCTCGCGCGCATCGCGGCAGCCTTTGGCGTACGCGGCGACCGCGTGTTCGTAAACAGCTCGGAAGCGAGCCGGGAAATCGTAGTGAGCCATGGCGCCACGATTCATCCATGGTCGCGCCAAAAGCAAATGTCACTTCTCTGCTGGTGCGCCGGAGTTTGACGGGAATAAAAACTCTTGTCGGACCTGCACTGCGACCGGTTTCCCACGCCGAGTCGGTGGGGTGAATCGCCATTGCGAAAGAGCACCAGCGGCTTGGTTGGCGAACTCCTCGTGGGCGGCGCTGACGAGAACCGGCATTCGCGGCTGGCCCGTCTCGTCGATCACGAAATCAATCACCGCTTTTCCTCCGATCACACCTTCTTCCGCCGGTTTGGCAGGGATCTGCGGCGAAACAGTCCGAATTGCAGTGGGAATGTTGTCCAGTTCATCGGGCCGACACATCGGCGTGATGTAGTCCGGGCGATTTGCGAACGCCGCCAGCTCTTGAATCGCGGCCGTTGGAGTGACGGAGATCACACAGCCGGTTGCCTCGAAGGCGAAGTGCACGTCGGTTCGGATTGCGATGGGCCGGCCGAGCACGAGCACGGGCTCGAAACGCCACTGCTTCAACACCCGCATGGCTTCGTCAGCAAATGCGCGATGCGTGTACCGGATCGGTAACGCGTCCGTCAAAACGCCATCGGCATCCAGGCTGATCATGATCCACGCATCGCCCTTGGTGATGTTATCGGCCAGCAGTGCGGCGGGGAATTTTGCTTCAACCGTTTCTTGGATATCGAGGCGAGGTTGAGTTGCGCGAACGGTATTACTGAAGCTGGCGACGAGGAATAAGCCACCTGTCGCTGCGCATAAAGCGGGGAAGCGAATCAGTTTCATAACGTGTCGGGGTTCACCCGCACTCTAGCTAATTCGCCGGCGATTTACAGATGAAACTGCTACGTTTAATGCGCAGATTCTGCTCTGGTGTCATGCGCAAATATTGACGGCGCCAACGCCGCGGCCTTTCGTTTTGATCGTGCAATCCGTTGCATCGTAGGCTGCGAGCTTGCTCGCGCTTCAATCGCGCCAGCAAGCTGGCGGCCTAC
>DAITQE010000815.1:0-1718 GCA_036833235.1 Opitutus sp. | reverse complement strand
GCTTTCACCGCTACCTCGCCGCGAAACGCAACGAGCGGCCGAGTATTCTCGCCGAGGTTGAGGCCGGCGGGCGCACGGACGCTCTGCGCCATGCATTGGGTGCAAATGCCACGAACGGCGTTTACCGGAACAACGCCGACAAGCGCAACGCGGTCGAGATCGCACTCGAGGAATGGCCCGATCGGGCCAATCCCGTCATCGCCGAAATCTGCAAGGTCTCGGTTGAACTCGTCCGGCGCACCCGCTCACAGTTGACGCAATCCGGAAAACTCCAAGCGTCCGAAACCGTCACCGGTCGCGACGGAAAAACGTATTCCTCGCAAATCGAACGTCAGCCACGCGGCAAAACCGAGGCTTCATCGCGAGACGAATCCGGCAACGGTCGTGGTGGTGGTGGCGGCGGAAAAGGCAAAGGAGAAATGGGGCAACTCGGCGGATCGACGATGGAATTGGAACGCGACGCGCGTGTGATGATCCGCAAAGGCGAGATCAACCCGTTCGAGCTTCAAACGCTCATGTCCGCCAACGCCGACGATTATGCCGAAACGGTCATCAACCTTCTTGCCACGATGAAACCCGACGATCCGAAGCGAGACGAAGGCCTTCTGCGCATCAAAGGTTGGATCGATAAAATGCTCACCGGCGAAGCGGTATCGGCGCCAGCGGCGTAGTTCGATCCTCCCGACCCACCCAGCGCCTTTTTTAATTTTACGGTAGGCCGCCAGCTTGCTGGCGCTATTGCCGCGCGAGCGAGCTCGCGGCCTACGATGCGAACGGCCTTACGCGTTACGCGTACCCCAGCGCTTTTGCCACCGCGTCGTAAACGATTTCGCCGCCGCGGGTGTTCACGCCTCGGGCGAGGCCTTTGTGCTCGGCGAGTGCACGTGCCACGCCTTTTTGCACGAGCATCGCCACATACGGTTCCGTCGCTTGAGTCAGCCCGAGCGTTGACGTGCGTCCGACCAGCGCTGGCATGTTCGGCACGGCGTAGTGAATGACACCGTATTCCTGATACACCGGTTTCGTGTGTGAGGTCGGATGAATCGTCTCGATGCAGCCGCCTTGATCGATCGCGATGTCGACGATCACACTGCCGGGCCGCATCCGCGCGATCATCCTGCGACTGACAACGACGGGCGCCTTCGCCGCAGGAATGAGCACCGCACCGATGAGCAAATCAGCGTCCGCCACCGCCAGCTCAATGTTAGCCGGATTCGACATGAGCGTGACCACGCGGCCGCGATACTCCATGTCGAGCGCCTCGAGCTTGCGCGTATCCAAATCCAGCACGGTCACCCGCGCGCCCATGCCGGCAGCCATTTGAACGGCGTGGGCTCCGGAATTACCTGCGCCAACGACCACCACGTGGCCCGGCATCGTTCCGGGAATGCCTCCGAGCAACACACCCGAACCACCGTGCTGCGACTGGAGAAAATACGCTCCGATCTGGATCGAAAGCCGACCGGCGATTTGCGACATCGGCTTCAGCAAGGGGAATTGTCCGTCGGTTCCCTCGACCGTTTCGTACGCGATGCCAAGCACACGTTTTTTCATTAGCACCTTCGCGAGCTCGGGTCCGGTGGCGAGGTGAAGGTAGGTGAACAGGCTCTGATCTTCGCGCAGCAGATCATATTCTTCGGGCAACGGCTCTTTCACTTTCAGGATGAGGTCCGCCGCTTTCCACACTTTCGCGGCGGAGGCGGCGATCGTCGCACCGG
>DAITQE010000814.1:0-1723 GCA_036833235.1 Opitutus sp. | reverse complement strand
GTGTGGAAGTCTTGGAACACATCGCAGCGCCCGAAGAATTCCTCGCGGAAATCCGACGCGTGATTCGGCGCCGCCTGCTGGTTTCCGTGCCAAATCTCGAACTGATCCCGTATCTTCACCGCTACGCCGTCGTGCCTTGGCATCTGCTGGAGGGCGATCACAAGAATTTCTTCACACGATCGAGTCTGCGGAAACTCCTCGGTGAGTTTTTCCGCAACGTGGAGGTGCTCAGCTACGCGCCAATCCCCCTCCGTACCCCCGAAGGTCTGCCGCTGCATAATCATCTCTTCGCGATTTGTGACGTTTGAAAACTTGTCTTGAGCGATTCCCTGCTGCCGTTCCTGCTCGTTCATTCATGCAAAGAATATTCGTGACCGGAGCGGCCGGGTTTATCGGTTCGACCCTCGTGGATCGTCTCCTCACCGGCGGCAAGTCGGTGGTGGGCTGGGATAATTTTTCCACCGGCCAGCGGCGGTTTCTCGCTGACGCCCTGAAACATCCGGCGTTCACGCTTTGCCAAGGCGACAACCTCGACCTCTCCGCTCTCACGCGCGCGATGGCCGGCTGCGACACCGTTTTCCACTTCGCAGCGAACGCAGACGTTCGCTTCGGCACCGACCATCCTGAAAAAGATCTTCAACAAAACACGATCGCCACGTTCAACGTGCTTGAGGCCATGCGCGCGAACGGCATCAAGCGCATCGGTTTTTCCTCAACCGGTTCGGTTTACGGCGAGGCGGCCGTAATTCCAACGCCCGAGGACGCGCCCTTCCCCCTCCAGACATCTCTTTACGGCGCATCGAAACTTGCGTGCGAAGGACTAATTCAGGCGTACGCCGAAGGCTTTGGCTTTGAGGGCACGATTTTTCGTTTTGTATCCATTTTAGGCGAGCGCTACACCCACGGACACGTCTTCGATTTCTACCAGCAGTTACTCGAACATCCTGATCACTTGCGCGTGCTCGGCGACGGACAGCAGCGGAAAAGTTATCTCTACGTGCAGGACTGCATCGATGCGATTTTGCACGTCATCGACCGGCCCGAGTCGTCGGCAACGGCCAGCTCCGCGCGCACTCGGATCTATAATCTCGGCACATCGGAATACGTCCGCGTCAACGACAGCATTCGCTTCATCTGCGGCGCGCTCGGTCTTCAGCCGGAGCTCCGCTATACCGGCGGCGATCGCGGGTGGATTGGCGACAATCCGTTCATCTTCCTCGACACCGCTCGCATTCAATCGACCGGTTGGAAGCCAGCATTGACGATTGAACAAGGGATCGTTCGCACGCTGCAGTGGCTGCAAAAAAACGAATGGGTCTATGCAAGCCGCCCCTAACCCAACCAGCTCGACGACCGAGCCGGAGCCGCTCCAAACCGTCTATTGCCCAATTTGCGGCAGTGACCGGCTGCATTACGCATTCTCGACCCGCCACGCCCGCGTCCTGCAATGCGCCGACTGCAAGTTCACCGCGCGCACCGAGCCGAACGCCGCGCCTGCGTTCTTCAACGGAGCAGTGGCGGCTTCAAATCTCGCGAGTACGCCTGCGGAATTGAAGGACTTGCTGGGGCAGATTCTGCGACCGAATGAGCGCGAAGCCGCCGTCCAAATCGTCAACTGGACACTCGAGGGCGACGTGTCATTGGAGGCACCCGATTTTCCCGTCGGCGCGGCCAATCCCACGGGCGGGACGCCCATGATGAAAGAGCCTTCGCCCGACGGACG
>DAITQE010000813.1:0-1735 GCA_036833235.1 Opitutus sp. | reverse complement strand
TGTATTCGATTCCGCCTCTTGCCGCACTCGCCGTCGAACCTGTGAACGGCGCTTTTCTGCCGTCTGAGAATGTCGCTCTGCCGCTCGGGCTCACGCGCGCCGGATTGGACGAATCGTTTTCCACGGGCGCGCCTGTCTCGCTCTATGGTGCAACGAAGCTGGCCTCGGAAGCGCTGGCCCTGGAATATGGCGAAACGTTCGGACTATCGATTTTCGTCAATCGTTGCGGAGTTCTGGCCGGAGCCGGCCAGTTTGGGCGTCCCGATCAGGGGATTTTTGCGTATTGGATCAACAGTTACCTGCGTCGCCGTCCGCTCAAGTACATCGGTTTTGGAGGACACGGTTATCAAGTCCGCGATTGTTTGCATCCGCGTGATCTGGCGCCGTTGTTGGAGAAACAGTTCGCTGCTCCAAAGCTCGCCGCAGCCGATCGCATCGTGAATGTATCTGGCGGCGCCGTTTCAGCAAAATCCCTGCGGCAGCTCAGCGATTGGTGCGCGACTGCGTTTGGCGTTCACCCGGTCTCCGCGGATGAAACACCACGACCTTTCGATATTCCGTGGATCGTGCTGGGCCACGCCGCAGCGACCCGCCGGTGGGACTGGCACCCGCAAACGCCGGCTGCTTCGATTTTTGAGGAGATCGCGGTTCACGCACGGGCGCACCCCGACTGGCTCGACATCTCGGCGCCACTCTGATTTTCGTCGCGCTTCATGTCCGCTGCTGCCGTCCCGCTCAAACTGTTCTCCGTCATCGTTCCGGCCCGCGACGAGGAGGAGTCGCTTCCTGCCACAATCGAGGCGATCCATCGCACCTTCACCGCGGAGGGCGTGCCGCACGAGATCGTGGTCATCGACGACGGCAGCAAAGATCGCACGTGGGCGGTGCTGGAAGAGTTGAAAACGAAGTTCCCCACCGTCGCGCCAACGCAGAATCCCGGATCGCATGGCTTTGGCCGCGCCGTGGTGTGGGGGTTGGATCACAGTCACGGCGACGCCGTCGTCATCATGATGGCTGATGCGTCCGATTCTCCGGATCACGCGGTGAAATACTGGCGATTGCTCAACGAGGGTTTTGATTGCGCGTTCGGCAGCCGGTTCGTCAAAGGCGGCCAGGTGATCGATTATCCGCGAGTAAAGCTGCTCGTGAACCGTGTCGCGAACTTCCTGGTGCGTGTCGGTTTCAATATTCCGCTCAACGACACAACCAACGCCTTCAAGGCGTATCGCCGCACGGTCATCGACGGTTGCCGGCCGTTCCTGGCGCCGCATTTCAACCTCACGGTCGAGATTCCACTGAAGGCGATCGTGCGCGGCTTCAGCTACACGGTCACCCCGATCTCGTGGCACAACCGCAAATACGGAGAGGCGAAACTGAAGATCAAGGAAATGGGCAGCCGCTATTTTTTCATCTGTGCGTACGTTTGGCTGGAGAAATATTTCAGCCGCGGGGACTACCGCCGTCGGTGAAGAGTGGGCGTTGCGCTCGAAATGTCACGATGCACAACGTAGCGCGGGCAGCCTGACCGCGCTGATCACGGGCAGGCTGCCCGCGCTACGGGGCACCGGCTGGACGACTTGTGTTACAAAAGCTGGCCGGACGCCATACCGATGCCCGCGTTAAGTCCGCTCACCGACAATTCGGAGATGCGCCCTTCATGGCCCATGGTCTTTTGTTTTAGAGTCGTAACGTGTAGGCCGCCAGCTTGCTGGCGCGATTGGAGCGCGAGCAAGCT
>DAITQE010000812.1:0-1738 GCA_036833235.1 Opitutus sp. | reverse complement strand
ATACCATTGCGCGAGTCGCTTGGCGTATTGCTCACGGGCGGCGGCAGGATCAATAGCGGCGGTTTTCAGGGTGGCCAACGGGTCGGCGAATTCCGGAAACGCGCGCAGCCCTTCCGCGCTGGTCCACGCTTCGGCGGGAGTTCCACCCCACGAACTGTGTATGATGCCAATGGGGACGCCGAGTTTGGCCTGAAGATCGCGGGTGAAAAAATAGCCGACGGCGGTGAAGTCAGCCACCGTCGCCGGGGAACACACCGTCCAGGTGGCGTCCGCGGCGGCTTGGGGCATGAACGCGGTTTTCTGCGTCACATAGAGCTGACGGATGAGCGGATGGTCGGCGGCGGCGACTTCCTGTTCCCAATTGAAGATCGGTTTTTGACCGGAGCGGAGACCAAGCTGGCGCTCCATGTTGGATTGGCCGCCGCAGAGCCAGACCTCACCGACAAGCACGTCTTGAAAGATGACATCGGAGCTCTGCTTGCTGCCGCCGACAGCGCTGACAATGAGATCGGCGGGCTCGGCACTCGCGCGCTGCGGATCCAGATCCACGCGCCAGTGACCGCTCGCGTCGGCGACCGTCGATTTTGTTTTCCCGCCAAACTCGACGCTGACTTTTTCGCCGGCGTCGGCGGTGCCCCACACCGGCACGGGCCTTTGCTGTTGAAGCACCATGTGGTCGCCGAACGGGCTGGCGACCTTGACGGCGGCGGAGGCGGCGACGGCGCTCAGGAAGATTGCAGCGAAAAGGCGGAACGGAGCGCGGCTTGAGCACGTGCAGAGGAGGACGCGGCGGGGTGACATGCGACGAGAATGGGACGGTGAGGCGGAACAGGCAAACCAGATGAGGAATGGCGCGCGGCTACCATCGTTAGCGTAATCGGAAGGATTCACCACAGAGACACGAAGACACAAAGTCCGGAATGCGGCTTCTCCGGCTCTTCTCTGTGCCTCGGTGTCTTTGTGGTTCAAAAGAGTCGTCGCGTGGCTTCGTGCGATGGTCGGAAAAGCTCGACCGTCCAATCGCCCGATACTTTTGGTTCAATCTGCACCTGCGAAGGTGGGCAGGTGGTTTTTCGTCCACTCGCTCACCAGCCAGGGTGGAAACTCGGAATTTCCGGATTGAACGGTAGGTTGCGCGCTCGCCGCGCAACGTTCGTACGACTCGGACGTAGCGCGGCGAGCACGCTACCTACATCAAACGCTGAGTTTTCACACAATCTGTCACGCTCGCGGCTACATTGGACGGAAAGGCACATCGTGAACATCAATGATAGCGGTAGAGTTTCACGCGCTGCAGGGTGGGTCCGTCGGGTCCGAAACGGAGTCCGCTGCCGGATTGGTTCACGTCAGCTTGTTGCGCCAGGTGGTAGTTGAGGAGAATGTCGTCGCCATTCATCTTGCGACCGGGGATCCATCGACCGTCAATGACCGTGCCGGTTTCGGCATCAGCAATACCAGCGATCGGCGAGTCTTCGTTCGCCGGGGCATCGGACGGCGCAGCGCGTTTTCGCGGTGTGAATGTCACCTGGACGTCCGTGCCGGCGATGAGGAATTCGTCAGCGCTCAGCCCAAGCACAAGCGCGTAGCCGAACTCGGCGAGGTATTTCTGGTCGCGAGAGCTGCGGCGTAGTTCAACCCTCAGCGTGTAGTCGCCCATCGGGATCTCGGTCGCGGGTTTTTCTTTTTTCAACCAGGCGGCTGAGATCGTGCCGGCGGATTGATGGTGGAGAATCAATGG
>DAITQE010000811.1:0-1749 GCA_036833235.1 Opitutus sp. | reverse complement strand
CGCAGCGCGGCGTCATCTCGACCATGGCTTTCGTTACCGGCCACCCGTGCGGCGACCAATCATCGACTCCGGTGGACTGGCGGGCGCTCGCGGGATTGCGAGCGACGTTGTGTATTTACATGGGGACGCGGCGATTCGGAGCGATCGCAACTGAACTCATTGAAGGCGGACTGTCGGCAACGACGCCGGTTGCCGTCATCGCCGGTGCGACGCTCTCGTCTCAAAATGTGAAACTCGGCGTTTTGGGCGATGGCGACGCGTTGACCAGCGATCCAGAACGGCGGCCTGCGTTAATCATCGTCGGCGAGGTCGTCCGGTGGAGCGAATTGACGCTGGCCGCGGGCCAGCTCGCGGAAGCCGGCTGTTCGATTTAGCGGATTTCATGTCGCGCTGCGTACTGTTGATGGACAACGGCTCGCTGGAGCCGGCCAGCACGCTACAACTGCGCGAGATCGCGGCCGAAGTGGAGGCGCGTATCGGCGTTCGGGTCCGGCCCGTGTCGCTAGCGCACTCGACACAGGTGTCCGCTGAGGCGCTGGGTGGGCGGCCGGCGGAGTTGTTCGAGGCGGCGCTAGATCACGAACTGCACAGCGGAACCACTGAAGTTTTTGTCGTCCCTTTGTTTATCGGACCGTCGCACGCCATCGTGCGCCATGTGCCGGCGGTCGTGGCGGAGCGTCACAAGCTTTTTCCGGCGGCGAGCTTCGGGATTGCGTCGCCGTTATACATTGCGGGCGATCTCCGGCTTGCGTCCATTCTGGCCGATCACATCCGGGAGCATTTGGATACAGAGATGAACGCGTCGCAAAACGCAGCTGCTCAGCCGCGCGTTGCGATTGTCGATCACGGAAGTCCGTCACGCGCGGTGACCGAGGTGCGAGACCGTCTCACCGCGCAAGTTCGCGCGTTGCTCGGAGACACGGTCGGCGAAGTGACGGCGTGCAGTATGGAACGGCGACCTGGACCTGAGTTCGACTTTAACGAACCCACACTCGACGCCCTGCTGCGGCGGCCCAGCTGGAACACGAGCGCGGTGATCGTCGGGATGTTGTTTATCGGTCCGGGCAAGCACGCTGGGACTGGGGGCAACGTTTGGGAGATTTGCCGCCATGCTCACGCGAATACGGAGCAGCTGCGGATGACGAAGCTGCTGGGCCAACATCCGCTGCTGATCGAGATTTTGGCGGATCGAGCGCGACAGGTGTTTGCGGTGTCCTGATCGCTGAAGGCCGGCAAACAATTTGCTCACCCTGGGAGCCTGGGCACCCTCGCTCCCATGGGAACCGTTCAATTCACTCTGCGATGTCGATGGCTTTCCACGGGTGGTTGTCCAGCAACGTGGGAAAATAGTTGATCAGCTTCGGACTGACGAGGTGCACGCGATTGTAATAATAGATCGGCATCACCGGCACTTCATCGACAAGAATCTGGTCCATCTTTTGGTAGATTTCATACCGCTCTTCATTCGTTTTTGTTTTGAGTGAGGTGGCGAGCAGTCGGTCGTATTCGGCATTACCCCAGCCAGAATCGTTGTTGCCGCTGGTGCTTTCCCAGAGGTCCAGGAACACGTGCGGATCAACATAGTCGGCGATCCAACCGGAGCGCTGAATATCGTAGTTCAGTGTGTGCTGCGCATCCATGTACACCTTCCATTCCTGGTTCGAGAGCGTCACGTCGATACCGAGGTTTTTCCGCCACATCTGTTGAATCGCTTCGGCAATGAGGCGGTTGTTTTGCTGAGTGTTATAC
>DAITQE010000810.1:0-1756 GCA_036833235.1 Opitutus sp. | reverse complement strand
CGCTCGATCAGTTTCATTGCCATGTCGTCTCCGATGAGTCGGCCGAGAAGCTCGACCAGGCGCACGAGCATCGACTCGAGCGCCTCGGCGGTCGCGGGGTCTCCGTGCGCCATGATGGTTTCCGCGATGCCGTCGATGTAGGGCTCCGCGCGCGCTCGGAGCTGAATCTGCGCCAACGCCGGGTATTCGGTCCGCGTATCCGCGAGCGCGCGCGTAAAGAGAGCGTGACAGCCGTCGGGACCAACCCAACGGGAAAGCTCCCGATACAGAGTATCGCACGCGGCGGCGGCGGCGCGTGCGGGGTTCTCGCCGGCCTTTCGTTCAGACCGGCGACTGCTGATCAAGCGCCGCGCGATTTCTCGGGGCGGCGACTGTTTCCCCGACGGCGTTTCCTTAGCGCGGTCGGATGTATTCATAAACACCCGTGCTGGAAACACGGCGGTCGTTCGAGCGACCGGCGGACCAGCGGTAAACGGAGTGCGCGCAGAATCCGGCTTTAGTCATGCCAAACAAATTATCCTGCCAATACACCAGTTTTCAACCGTGCGTTTCCGCGCCAGTTGTTTCCCCTAGGGCGTAATAGCCACCTTGAGGACCCCATCCCGCTGATGGGCGAAGAGGTCGTAGGCCTCATCGATCTGGCAAAGACGGCGGCTTTCATCGTCGCCCCCGTCATCGGCGTTGGCGCCGCACGCTCGGCGGGCGAGCGTCAACAAGGACCGAGCTTGCGTCCGGGAATGCTCTCACCCCTTAGCTGTTCGCGAGTCATGTCGCCCACGAGAACTTCGAACTCCTTGCTCGACAAGTCCGCGCACACACCCTTCAGCCGACGTGTCAGGTCCTTTCTCACACTATCTTCTCTCGTCTCGGCATTCCCTCCTTTGCGCTCAGATTTTTTTTCTTTGCGCTCAGTAGTCTTGCAATCGAGTCCGCGCGCAGTCGGGCCAGTAGTCGCGGGACGCCGAATCAAATTGCGTGGGAAAAGCATTTTGCCTCACTTGGCCGCAATGGCGTCGTGGGGGCGCCGAGGCAGGTTAAAGTAGGAGCCGTTTGCGGCTGTGCCGCCTCGCCAAATGGTTGCGTGGCAGCGGTGATGTGAATAGCAAGGTTGCATCCAAACCGAGCGCGGTTAAACCTCAGCCGCCATCGCTGGATACCTTATGAGGGGCTAACCGTTTAGATTTAAGAGACAGCTTCAGAGTGATCATGTGCGGGACTTTCCCACCAGCCCGCACTTTCGATCTGCCTCGATCGCGGGGCAGCATCACGGCGCTTCTGGCGACGCCTTCCTTCCGCCAAGGCGCTCCGAATGAATGACTCACCCATTGCCACTGCCGGGCTGCCGGACCATTTCGTCGCGCCGCACGACGAGGCGTTATCTGCGTTCGTAAACACGCTCCGTCTGTCGGTGCGAGCGAAAGTCGCGGCGGAGCAGAACCGCGGATTGTCACTCGCCGAGATCGTCGTCCAGGTGCGTGAAATGGTGCGGCTCGCGGAGCAAGACCCTCATCACCCCAACCGCTTTCCTCCCCGTGAATTCCGGGCGATGTCCAGACAAGCGGTTGGCTGGTGCGTCGAGTCATATCGGCCGCTTGTCTTTGCCGCTGGAAGAAATTTTTCAGAGCCTGCCAGGCAGCGGGATCCGGAAGCGCTGCCACCCGTTCCCGCTCCCACCGCGCCTACCGTGGCTCGTTTTCCAGCTTCGTCACCAACATATCGAGGGTTACCATGAACCATTACAAGGGAATTTCCGCGG
>DAITQE010000809.1:0-1766 GCA_036833235.1 Opitutus sp. | reverse complement strand
GCGCAAGACCGCAAGGACTGCGCCGACTGGATTCAGCATCACAACGCGAGCGGAGTTCCTCTCGTGCTTCTTCAACCCGGCAACAAGAAAACGATGAAAGGCGGAGACCGACGCCGGAGGAGCAACGTCGATTACTGGTCCGAAGCGAACTGGGCGGCCGTGATTGTCGGCGTGCAGCAATCACTTCCCTTCGTCCGCGTCGTTATCTGCGGTTCGCCGGCCGAGCGCTCGATTGCAGACGATATCGTTTCGCTCCTCCCGGCGGGTCGCGAGAACGTGATCGTTGGCGCGACCGAACTTCCCTTGCCTCGACTTCTCGCGCTTCAAGAGCGGGCGCACAGCATGATCAGCGTGAACACCGGCCCGGCCCACTCCGCCGCTGCCATGGGCTGTCGACTCGTGGTGATGTTTACCCGCCATGCTCATCGCGCGGCAGATCTTTATTCGCCGGTGCGAACATCCGCTCCGGTCAAAATCCTTCAGCCGGAACTTGCCGCAGCAGCATCTGGCCTCAGCGCCATAACTCCTTCGACCGTCGTGGCGGCGTGGCGGGATCTGGTGAGCGCTTGACCACAGCCGCCAATTAGACGTTGCGACACTTTTCTCCGGTCGCAGCGTCCTTCACCATCTCGCGATGCCTTTATTGTCGGTCACCGATCTCCGCACCTTTTTCCACACCCGCAATGGCGTTTATCGGGCCGTGGACGGCGTTACTTTTTCTGTAGAACGCGGTGAAACGCTAGGGATCGTCGGCGAATCCGGCTCGGGCAAGTCGGTAACGTGCTATTCATTGATGGGCCTCGTCCCACAGCCGCCCGGGCGGATCGAAAGCGGCTCGGCAATGTTCGACGGCGTTGACCTGCTCCACTGTTCGCCAGCTCAGGCGCGCAGCATTCGCGGAAAACGAATCGCGATGATTTTTCAGGACCCGATGACGTCACTGAATCCGTATTTGCGAATTTCCGAGCAGTTGATCGAGCCGCTGTTGATTCATGAAAAAATTTCCCGCTCCGACGCAGTTGCGCGCGCCATTGCGATGCTTGACGCCGTCGGCATCAACGACGCCGCCCGACGTATCCATTTCTACCCGCACGAATTTTCCGGCGGCATGCGCCAGCGCGTGATGATCGCGATGGCGCTGATCACCAAACCGGAACTACTCATCGCCGATGAACCGACCACCGCGCTGGACGTCACGGTTCAGGCGCAGATTCTCGAGTTGATCAAAACGATGCAGCGGGAAATCGGGATGGCGGTTATTTTTGTGACGCACGATCTCGGCGTTGTCTCCGGACTCTGCGATCGCGTTCAAGTGATGTACGCCGGCCGCATCGTCGAAACCGCGGACACGCGCACGCTTTTCTATTCGCCGCGTCATCCATACACGCGAGCCCTGCAGCGCTCGATTCCCGGCCTGCAGCCGAAGGGCGTCGAACTGTACACGATCCCAGGCATGCCGCCCGATTTGTCAAAACCCCTGCCAGGCTGTCCTTTTTCCCCGCGCTGCGAATTTGCCGTCGATCGCTGCTGGCGGGAACCCGCTCTTCTCCTTCCTGTTTCCGACACGCACGCGCACGCGTGTATTCGGGCACAAGCGGGAGAAATCTAAAAAAGCAGCCCTGAAGAAATGTCGAACGCCATCCTCGAGCTTCATGATGTAAAGACGCACTTCCCCGTCCACCGCGGTTTCCTGCTGAAACGCCTCATCGGCAGCGTGAAAGCGGTTGACGGCGTATCCCTCTCGCTCGGACAAGGAGAAGTGCTCG
>DAITQE010000808.1:0-1774 GCA_036833235.1 Opitutus sp. | reverse complement strand
CGCCCTACCTTAAAACCCCACCACCAGCTAATTCTTATCCCATGCTCCGCCCTACCCTTTCCGCGATGCTCCGCACGCTCATGCTCCTCGCCCTTTCCTGCACCGCCACGCTGTCCGCGGAACCGTCGATGCCGGCCTATCGATTTCAGAACCCGGACGTGCCCACCGAGCAACGCATCGACGATCTCATCGCGCGCCTGACGCTCGAAGAAAAAATCGACTGCATGGCCGTCAGCGCTGCGGTGCCTCGGCTTGGGGTAAAAGGTTCTCGCCACATTGAGGGTTATCACGGCGTCGCGCAGGGCGGGCCCAGCAATTGGGGCCGGCGAAATCCGACGCCCACGACGCAATTTCCGCAGGCGTACGGACTGGGTGAGACGTGGGATCCCGAACTCATTCGACAAGTCGCAGCCCAAGAAGCCGAAGAAGCCCGCTACCTTTTTCAAAGTCCGAAGTACGATCGCGCGGGTCTCATCATTCGCGCACCCAACGCCGATCTCGCCCGCGATCCGCGGTGGGGACGCACCGAGGAGGTGTACGGCGAAGATCCGTTTCTCACTGGCACGCTCGCCACGGCTTTTGTTCGCGGTCTGCAGGGAGATGACCCGCGATACCTGAAAACCGTGAGCCTCGTGAAGCACTTTCTGGCCAACAGCAATGAGGACAAACGCGAGAGTTCGTCGTCGAATTTCAGCGAACGCCTTTGGCGCGAGTACTACGCAAAGCCGTTCGAAATGGCGATCGTGCAAGGCGGCGCTCCGGCGATGATGGCCTCGTACAACGCGGTCAATGGAACGCCGGCTCACGTTCATCCCATGCTCCGTAATATCGTCATGAACGAATGGAAGCTAGACGGGATCATCTGCACCGATGGCGGAGGGCTGCGGCGGCTCGTCAGCGACCACAAAGCGTTTCCCGATCTTCCTACCGCCGCGGCCGCCTGCATCAAAGCGGGCATCAATCATTTTCTCGACCAGCACAAAGATGCCGTCACTGCAGCCGTCGCGCGCGGACTCGTCACAGAAGCAGAGATCGATGCGGCGCTGCGTGGACTGTTTCGCGTTTCCATCCGTTTGGGGCTGCTCGATCCCGACGAGATTGTCCCGTACGCAAAAATTGGCCGCACTGACGGACCGGAGCCGTGGAGCCGTCCTGAAACTCACGCCTTGGTCCGGAAGGTCACGCAGGAATCAATCGTGCTCCTGAAAAATTCGGCCAACCTTCTCCCGCTCGACCGCGGCGTCTTGAAATCCATCGCAGTCGTCGGTCCGCTCGCCAACACGGTTTTGGCCGACTGGTATTCCGGGACGGCTCCATATTACATCTCGCCGGTCACCGGCCTCGAAAAAGCCGCGGGTGAAAAGGTGAAGATAAACTGGATGGCGAACATGAGCGACGCGGCCGTGGAGGTTGCCCGCACCAACGAAGTCGCGATCGTTTGCATCGGAAACGATCCCATCAGCGAAGCCGGTTGGAATCTCGTCCGCTCCCCGAGCGAAGGCAAAGAAGGCGTTGATCGCAAAGACATCATCCTTCAGCCAGAGCAGGAAAAGTTCGTCCGCCGCGTTTACGCCGCGAACCCAAAAACGATCGTGGTGCTCATCGCGAATTTTCCTTACGCCATGCCGTGGATCGCGAAATACGCCTCGACGATTCTTCACCTGACTCATGCGAGTCAGGAACTCGGGAACGGCCTCGCCGACGTGATTTTCGGCGAGGTCAACCCCGGCGGCAAACTGACCCAGACGTGGCCGAAGTCGCTCAAGCAATTGCC
>DAITQE010000807.1:0-1793 GCA_036833235.1 Opitutus sp. | reverse complement strand
CGCTCGGTGGCATCATCATGAACACGCTTGTGGCCACGATGGTTTCGACGTCGTCCGGCCAGCCCGCCGGCTTTCTCGATCAATCGATTCATTACGTCTTCGGCCCGGTCCTCGATCTGCTCCAGGGCCGCGGTTACGGGCTCTGGTTCATGTTGATGGCACTGCTGCATCCACTCGCGTGGCTGATGCTGAAATACGGTGGTATAACTCGTCCACGCGCCGTGGTCGCCCATTTTTCATGATTTCTGAATCCGCTACCTCCCGCCGGGAATTGAAACGTCTGCACCTCGACTGCGATCTGGTCATCGTGGGCGGCGGGCTCGCTGGCACCTGTTGTGCAATCACCGCCGCTCGTGCCGGGCTCAACGTGACGCTTATCCAGGACCGTCCGGTCCTCGGCGGAAACTCGTCGAGCGAAGTACGGCTTTGGGTGCTCGGCGCGACTTCTCACCTCGGCAATAACAACCGCTGGGCGCGCGAAGGCGGCGTGATCGACGAGTTGCTCCTGGAAAACCAGTTCCGCAATCCGGAAGGCAACCCGCTGATCTGGGATACCATTCTGCTGTCAAAAATCGTCGACGAGCCGAATGTTACCCTCCTCCTGAACACGGCTGTTCACGATCTGGAGAAAGAAGGCGCGGACAGGATCCGGAGCGTGCGCGCGTTTTGTGCGCAGAATTCCACGATTTACGACGTGGCGGCCCCGCTCTTCGTCGATGCTTCTGGAGATGGCATTGTGGGTTTTCTCGCGGGGGCCGCTTTCCGCATTGGGGCGGAGGCCAAATCCGAATTTGGAGAGAAGTTCGCGCCCGAAACCGCGAACCGCGATCTGCTGGGACACTCGCTCTACTTCTACTCCAAGGATACTGGCCGGCCGGTCAGATTCGTCCCTCCCAGCTACGCGCTGCAGGATATTGCGCAGGTTCCCCGCTATCGTGATTTCAACGCGGCCGAATACGGCTGCCGGCTTTGGTGGATCGAATACGGAGGCTTGCGCGATACCGTCCACGAGACCGAAGAGATCAAATGGGAACTCTGGAAGGTTGCGTATGGAGTTTGGCACTACATCAAGAACTCGGGCAAATTTCCGGAGGCCGTCAACCTCACGCTTGAATGGGTCGGCACGATTCCGGGAAAACGCGAGAGCCGTCGTTTTGAAGGCGACGCGATGCTCGTGCAGCAGGAGCTGATCGAGCAGCGCACCCATCCGGACGCGGTTTCATATGGTGGCTGGGCGATCGATCTTCATCCGGCAGCGGGTGTTTACAGCGAGGATCCCGGTTGCGAGCAATGGCACGCCAAAGGCGTTTATCAGATTCCCTATCGCTGTCTCTACTCGCGCAACGTCTCCAATCTGTTTCTCGCCGGCCGCATCATCAGCGCTTCGCACATCGCCTTCGGCTCCACGCGAGTGATGGCCACGTGCGCCCACGGCGCCCAGGCGGTCGCGATGGCCGCCGCGCACTGTTGCCGCGACGGCTTGTCGCCTCGCGATCTGGTGATGGCCGAGCGGATGGAGGAGTTGCAGCGACGCTTGCTGCGGTCCGGTCAGTATATTCCCGGCGTTCCCTTGCGAGACCCGGCTGACCTCGCCACTCGCGCGACGCTGCGGGCCTCCAGCACATTGCAGTTACAGGAACTCACCGCCGATGGCGATCGTCTCCCTCTCAACGAGGCGTGGGCCATGATGCTACCAGTTATGCCCGGACGGATGCCGGACGTCACGTTTTTCCTCGATGTGGCGGAGCCAACCGAATTCATCGCCGAGTTGCGCGTCAGCCGCAAACCCGCCA
>DAITQE010000806.1:0-1801 GCA_036833235.1 Opitutus sp. | reverse complement strand
GTGCTAGCCGCATGGTCAGGCGTTGAGGCGGGACAGGCGGTGTTGCAGTTCGATCGAAAAAAACAGGCGCTGAGTCCTGCGGCCAGCGCGGCGCTTGCGGAGCTCACGCGTTGGGTGGTAGGCAAGGAAATCGAGCGACGTCTGGAAGTGACGCGGGGAATTTACGCTGTCTTGCAGAGCTACGATTCGTTTTACCACGACGCGGTTCGTCGCGCGGGAAAGCTGACGTTCGGTGACGTGCAGCGGCTGCTGATGCCAGAGGAAGGAGCGCCGGTGTTGAGCAGTGGCGCCGGCGTGCGGGTGCAGACGAACGCAGAATTTGAAGCGATGGAGAACGGGCGCGCGCTCGCCGTGACGAACCGGCTGTCGATCGATTTCCGACTCGATGCGGAAATCGATCACTGGCTGCTGGACGAATTTCAGGACACGAGCTTCGGACAATGGTCGGTGCTGCGGAACCTGATCGACGAGGCGGTGCAGGATCCGACGGGCGCACGGAGTTTCTTTTTCGTTGGCGACGTGAAGCAGGCGATTTTTGCGTGGCGCGAAGGCGATCCGCGACTTTTCCGCGAAATATTCGACCACTACAATGCGGCTCAACCGGGCGCGATTGCCGAAGAGCATCTCGTGACATCGTGGCGCTCGGGGCCGCCGGTGATTGCAGCGGTGAACTGCGTGTTTGGAGGCGCAGCGGTGTTGAGTGAGCTATTTCCGGGGGAGGCGTCGAAAACCTGGAATAGAGAATGGCGTGCGCACGAGTCGGCCAAGCCGGAATTGGGCGGGCATGCTGCGTTGTTGACTGCAGATAGTGAAACGGAGCGCTTCGCAGTTGCTCTCGCGGTTCTGCAGGAAATCGATCCGATTGAGCGAGGCCTCTCATGCGCGCTGTTGGTGCAAAACAACGCGACAGCCGCCAAGCTCGCGGACTATCTGCGTCAGCAAGGAGGCTTGCCCGCAATGGCGGAATCGGATCTCCACGTGTGCATCGACAATCCGTTGGGCAGCGTCCTGCTCGCGCTCGTGAAAGCGGCGGCGCATCCGGGAGATTCGCTGGCGTGGGAACATTGGCGGATGACTCCGCTCGTGGATGTGCTCGCCGCGGATGGGATCGTCTCGCATGAGCAACTGACGCGGCATGTGCTGGGACGGATTTACACCGATGGATTCGAGCGGGCGACGAGGCATTGGATGCGGGCGCTCGAGACGAAGCTGGCGCCGGACGATGAATTCAGTCGTGAACGAGGGCGGCAATTTACGGCCGCGGCGGGATTGTTTGATGCGACCGGGAGTCGCGATGTGGCCGAGTTCATCGAGTTCATGCAGCGACATGTGGTGCGCGATGCCGACTCCGCGGGCGTGATACGCGTGATGACGATTCACAAGGCGAAAGGACTCGGATTCGATTTAGTGATTCTACCCGATCTCGAGGGCATGAAACTCGACTGTCGCCGCGAGGGACTTGCCGTGCAAAAAACCGCTGATCGCTCCGTGCGGTGGGTGCTGGATCTTCCGGGCCGGCTTTTTCATGAACATGATGAAGTGTTATCGGCTCACGTGCGCGCGGCGGAATCCGACGCGTGTTACGAGAGCTTGTCGTTGCTCTATGTGGCGATGACGCGCGCCAAGCAGGGGATGTATTTGATCGCCAAATCGCCGGGCGCGTCGACCTCTCGAAATTATCCGAAACTGCTCGCTGAAACGCTGGGCGAGGAGACGATTCCAGTGCGAATCGGACGGCAGCAATTTCCGGGATCGTTCACGGAAGGCGATGCGGACTGGCATGTGGGCTTTTCAACCAAGG
>DAITQE010000805.1:0-1801 GCA_036833235.1 Opitutus sp. | reverse complement strand
GTCCGGAATGACCCGGTGAAAATCCGGCGCCAGCACACCGTAGGTCGCGGCCACGACTGCAAAGTGACTCCAATCCAGAAAACGCCCCAACGCAACCGCCTCCTTCATTGGCAGCAGCAGCACCCCTTCGACCCCCCGACTGCTCAGAATCCGCTGCAGGCTCGAGTCGCGTTTCTTGCCCGCTTCAACTCGAAAAACACTGAAGCCATACCCGAGCGCCTCGGCCGCCCGCTGTGCCCCCTGGCGCAACGCAACCGCATACGCCGGCTCCTTGTCCTCGGACAGCGTGGTCAGCGCCGCAATCGTCGACTTGAACATCGGCTTATGCTTCATCCGCAAATGGTGCATGAGCTTCGCCACCTCGGGATCCGGACGGTACCCGAGCTGGCGCGCGATGCGCTGCACTTTCCGCCGCGTCTTGGTCGAGATCAACGGATGATTGCGCAACGCCATGGAGACAGTCGCATGGGTCACGCCGGCTTCAGCGGCGATCGCGCGCATAGTCGGGCGCTTCTCGAATTCCGGGGGATTTGTGTCGGGCATACGCTTTAACTGGTAAACGAGAGAGAGGGCAACCGTCGACGGTGCAAGCCAACTCTCAGACTCAACCACTGAATTTTTTAACCACGGGTGGCACGGATAAACACGGCTAAAACGAATCGCCCGAAGCCTTGGACTAATCCCAAAGCTGTCGAGCGCGACCGACCGGATGCAAACTCAGCGGTTGGGGCCGGTAGCGTGCTCGCCGCGCTACGTCCGCAATCGCGAGACCGTTGCGCGGCGAGCACGCTACCTACCGTTCAATCCAGTTTCATTTAACTGGTAACTCAGGAAGGAGTGGAGTCGGCGGGGTTGTGAGCCAACCTCACCCCACCAGCCCGTCAGCCCCCACGGCTCGCGCGGCTTTGCCCATGAACGAACTTCCTCCCCGAACTCCGGTCCCGCCAAAACGGCCTCCATTTCCCCAAGAGGAAATCCGGGCCGATCTCTCGACGAAGGTCGACCGAAGTGCAGGCCGAAGGGACTCATCATCGCGTCCCATCGGGGAACTCGACGCTGATGGAGGATTCGTGAAACCAAAGGCGGCGTTTCTTTTGCCGAAGGAATCCTTCGAAGCCGTTTACGGCGGAGGTGAAAAAACGGCGCTGGCTGAGCTAATGACGTTTGTCGATCCGGTGCCCGGCGCATCGCCGTGGGATCGACCATTGTCTGATTTTTCCAAAGTGGCAGCGCTTTTCACCGGCTGGGATTCACCAAAACTGGATGCCGCTTTGCTCGGTTTGTTTCCCGCATTGCGTATGGTTTTTCACGCCGGTGGTTCCGTGAAATTCATCGTCACCGATGAATTCTGGGATCGCGGTGCGCGAATCACGTGCACCGCGCAAGCCAACGCCGTTCCGGTCGCCGAATTCACGTTCGCCCAAATCATCCTCAGCCTTAAACACGCGTGGCGCAGCGCCCGAGTCATGCGCGATACCCGTCGCTTCGTGCGCGATGACGCCGCAGTTCCGTCCTGCTATGGCAGCGTGGTCGGCATCATTTCGGCCGGACTGATTGGGCGGATGGTCGCGGAGCACCTCCGTCGCCTCGACGTTCGCGTCCTTTGCCACGACCCGTTTCTTTCCGCAAGTGATGCTCGCATGCTCGGAGTCGAGTCCTGCACGCTCGACGAGGTGTTCGCTCGGGCGGATGTTGTGACCTGCCACACGCCGCTGCTGGCAGATACGATGCATCTCCTTCGCGAACGACATTTCGCGAGCATGAAGCCGGGCGCCACGTTCATCAACACGGCGCGCGGAGC
>DAITQE010000804.1:0-1803 GCA_036833235.1 Opitutus sp. | reverse complement strand
GCAGGTGTATAATCCGCAACATCCCGACGCTGGTCCCGACGGTCTCGTCACGATGCCGAATGTGAATCTCGCCTACGAAATGGTCGACCTCATCACGGCGTCCCGCGCTTACGAGGCCAATCTCTCAGTCGCGAAAAATGCGAAGCAGATGGCGATGAACACCCTCCAGATCGGCAAATAAGCCTCCTCTTCCTCCATGGCACCCATCGGCAACGTCTCTCCGCTTCAGCTCGGTGCCTTCACGCGCATCGATGCGCCGCTGCCGAAAACATCCCTCACTCCGTCTGGTCCGCTGACCGCGAGTCCGCAGGAGGGGTTCGGCACGATGCTGGACGGTCTTGTATCCACGGTTACGGCTAAGCAGGACGCCGCTCAGTCAATAACCCGTCAGGTCCTTCTTGGTGATTCCGACCAGCTCCACC
The DNA here is from genome assembly GCA_036833235.1 of Opitutus sp. Lineage (GTDB taxonomy): Bacteria > Verrucomicrobiota > Verrucomicrobiia > Opitutales > Opitutaceae > Opitutus. The sequence goes on along the minus strand of DAITQE010000804.1, from coordinate 1,381 downwards.
AGAGCGTGATCGCGATGCAGGAAGCCTCAGTCGCATTTTCCATGATGGTCGAAGTCCGCAACAAGCTCGTCGAGTCGTACCAGGAGCTGATGCGCATGCAGGTGTGAAGCCGCCGCCGTCATCCCCGATTTTTCTCCTTTCGTCTCCTCTCTATCCCTCGATGAACGCTACCTGCCAACGCCGCAAACCTAGGTTTGCGCGCCGCGCGCAAACCTCCGTCTGATGAAAAAATTCTCCCAATCGCTGCTCGATCTTTGGAAGCAGCTCGGAATCAACCAGCGCGTTTCGCTCTCCGTCGCGGCGCTGGTCGTGGTTGCAGGACTCATCGCTGTAGTGCTTTGGGCAAGACGCCCCGACTATCAGCTGCTCTATGCGCGGCTGAGCGAAAAGGATGCGGCGTCGATCATCGGTCAGCTGCAAACGCAGAACATTCCTCACATCGTGACAGCCGGCGGCACAGCCGTTGAAGTTCCCTCGGATCAAGTTTACAAGCTCCGCATGGATCTTGCGGCGAAAGGTCTTCCGAGCGGCGACGGCGTCGGTTTCGAGATTTTCGACAAGGGTCAATTCGGTCTTTCGGATTTCGTTCAACGCACCAACTATCTTCGCGCGGTTCAAGGCGAACTCGCGCGAACGATCATGCAGCTGCAAGGCGTTCGCGCCGCACGCGTCATGATCGTGCAGCCCGAAAATCGGCTTTTGCTGACGGAGCAAGGCGTCAAATCGACGGCGTCCGTTTTCATCGATGTTGGCGGCGGCCGCCTCGATCCCGACCAGGTCAATGCTGTCCGGCATTTGGTGGCAAATGCGGTTCAGGGCCTGGCTCCCGATGAAGTCGCAGTCGTCGATAATCGCGGTCACGTACTGTCTGAGGAACTGAAGCAGGATCCCACGCTCGGCACCGCGTCTTCCCAGATGCGTTATCGCGAGCAGGTGGAGGAATATTTTTCCAAGAAGGTCGAGTCGATGCTCGCGGCTGTTATTGGGCCGGGGAACGCCGTCGTGCGTGTCTCCGCCGAAATCAACACGGAGGCCAGCACCGTGGTTGAAGAAAAATTCGATCCGGACGGACAGGTTGTGCGCAGCCAGACTATTGTCGAGGACACGTCATCATCGGCTGAGTCCCACTCGGCCGGTGGCGTGGTCGGGGTTAGCGCGAATGTCCCCGAAAAAAGTCAGGGGGCCGAAAATGCGCGCCCCGTTTCGAACACGGAACAGAACCGCAAGAACCGGACGACGACCTACGAGATTAATCGAATCACTTCGAACACGGTCCGCAATCCTGGCTCCGTCAAATATCTCACCGCTGCCGTGTTCATTGCTCCGCGCGCCGCCCCGGCTCGCGTAGTAGAAGCGAAAGGCGTCGCCGCTCCGGCCGCCG
>DAITQE010000803.1:0-1806 GCA_036833235.1 Opitutus sp. | reverse complement strand
AGCGATTCCAGAGGCCTGAAATGCGGCCGTACGGCTCCTTGGAGCGCCTAAACTCCTATAATAGGTTTTCTCATTCGCCCTTCTCGACGCGCGCTAATTAAGCACCGCGGCCAGCCATGCGTTCGCCCACCGGAATCGCCGCCATTGCAATGCCGCGCATCGGAGTCCCGAGCCCTCGCGAGGCTTTCAGCACTTCCTCAGGATTTTCGAACTGCGCCGTGGCATGAACGATCGCTTTCGCGAACGTGCTGGGATCATCCGATTTGAAGATTCCAGATCCAACAAAGACGGTTTCGGCTCCAAGCTGCATCATCAATGCCGCGTCTTGCGGAGTAGCCACTCCGCCCGCGGCAAAGAGTGGGACGGCCAACTTCCCGGTGCGCGCCACCATCCGCACCAACTCGTACGGCGCACCTAAATTTTTCGCCTCGGTCATCAATTCCTCCGGGCTCAAGCGCGTAAGCCGGCCGATCGCTTGCTTGATGTCTCGCAGATGTCTCACGCCTTCCACGATGTTTCCGGTTCCGGCTTCCCCTTTTGAACGGATCAGCGCGGCTCCTTCTCCAATTCGCCTGAGCGCCTCGCCCAGATTGCAGGCCCCGCACACGAACGGCGTTTTAAACGCGTGCTTGTCGATGTGATAACTTTCATCCGCCGGTGTCAGGACTTCGCTTTCATCAATATAGTCCACCCCGATTATCTGCAGCACCTGCGCTTCGACGAAATGTCCAATCCGTACTTTCGCCATCACCGGAATGCTCACCGCCGCCATGATTTCTTCGATCAACTTGGGATCCGACGCGCGTGCGACACCGCCTTCTTTTCTTATATCGGACGGAACACGCTCCAAAGCCATCACTGCGACCGCCCCGGCTTCTTCGGCTATTTGTGCCTGCTCGGCGTCGATGACGTCCATGATGACGCCGCCTTTCAGCATTTCCGCGAGGCCAACCTTTAAATCGATCGTTAGGCCGGAAGAGTTGTGTTCAGACATGGTAATTGGATGAGTGGATCAATTCGAGGGGAGCTGCGTCAGACGGGGTGATTTAGCACGTCGCAGACCACCGGTCGCCGTTTCCCGAATACCATTCATGCATTATATGCATGGGTTCCGCACTCGAAATTGAGAGATCAGCGTGTTCCGAAGTTCGTTAACCGCTAATCTTCGATAATCCGTGCGAGCTCACCGAGAGCAGATTCGCCCTACCCACGGAATCCGATGGCCACCGAACGATCGAGTTGCCGTCACGTCACGGCAGCGTCGCCGCGAGAACCTCCACCTCGACCTTGGCTCCATTCGCCAGCTCCTTGACCGGCAGGATCGTGAGAGCGGGCTTGTGATCGCCGGCAAACGTCATCGCATACACGGCCTCGAAATCGCTTGCGGCGGCCACTGCATTGGCTCCCGCGGCCACATAGGCGCGAAGCTGTACGACGTTTGAAAAATCTCCGCCGACTGCGGCGAGTCGCTCCTTCGCGAGCGCGAACGCCGCCGCTGCTTCCGTCTTCATATCGCTGCGATCCTTTGCGATGAGACCGCTCACCCAAGTCAACGCCGCGGCCGGCGAAACCGCGACGCCGCTCGCCGCGTTCGCCTTCGCGTCCGCGCGAAATGCTTTCAGCAACGCCGGCTTCCCACCGGCTGCTGCGGGCGCGAACAATTTCGCCGTGTCACCTGAATAGACTGCGTAGGTCTCAATCGCGAGCAACTGGCCCTGGGCAACGTAGCCCGGCGCCGACATGACGGTTCGCGCCAGCCGGTTCGGGTTGTCCGGATTATTATAAACTTCGGTGTAAGCTTTATTG
>DAITQE010000802.1:0-1807 GCA_036833235.1 Opitutus sp. | reverse complement strand
GAGCCGGTGTAAGATTGGCCCGCTTGCCCGTGCCGGGTGCGTAGTCGTACCAATCGCCCAGACCGTCGTTCAAAATATTTCCCTTTGCCCTGCCTTCGAGGTACGCGAAATACCGTTTCATCGCCGCGTAGTTCGCGCGGAGCAAATCAAGATCGCCCGCGTATTCGTATTGCTGCCACGGCACGAGGATGAACGCGGCGCCCCACTCGGCCGCCCCCCGAAACGCGCCTTTGAACTGGGTGAACTCCGGTGCGATGTTTGGGATCAGCCCTTCGCCAGTCTGAGCCGCCGCCATGTCGTGCATGCCTTTGGTGTAGATGCGATCGACGTCGAACTCGTACCGAATCGATGGACCGTTGAGATGATACTGTTCGATCCAACCGAGTTTTTCGCGGTGAGGACAATCCGTCAGAATCGAAACCATGTTCGAGCGCTGAGCCCACCGCACCAAATCTCGAATACGGTTGAGCAACACGTTTGAAGTCGCGAAATGGCCAATCGGTTTCGCCGTGGAGTGCACGACGACGCTTTCCAGCGCCGCAATCTCCGGCCGCGTTTCGCCAGCGTGCGCCGGAACTAATTCCACGTACAGATAACGCGAACCGACATAATAGAACTGCGGAAACCACTCCTCCTCGCCCTCGGTGGCCTTGGTATATTGCCACCACGCGCTACCGCGGTGAGCTCCGCCCATGGTGCGATGATCGATACTTCCGTCGGCGTTGACCACTTCGCCCGGCGTCAGACGCACGGTCGAACCGCGCGAGCCGCGCACTCTCAACTTCGGCATGAACGACGCGTTCTGGCCAAAATCGTAGAGCACGACACCGGGCGCGAGCCTTCGGATGGAAACAGGCTTCAACGTCTCGATCGCCGCCAGCGGTTCAGCCGCATAAGAATGACCGCGCAACTGCCCTGCCGGTCGCACGAGATAGACAGCTTTGGTCCAAGCGGCATCGTTGAAGCCGGGCCGATTCCACCCCGTCGGCATCAAACGCGCATCGAAGTCTTCACCACCATAAATGCTGTTGTACGTAATGCCGCCGCGATCCACGCGCCACGAGTCGTCCGTGACCACCGTTTCGCGCGTGCCATCGGCATACTCCAACTGGAGCTGGGCAATCGCCCGCAACGGCCCGAACGAGTGAGCGAATTTCGCGAACCGATCGCGCCGCACGACATTGTACATCCCGTTACCCAGAGTAAGCCCCACCGCGTTCGCTCCTCCGTGCAACAGCGCGGTCACGTCACGCGTATCGTAAAGCGTCGTCACATCGTAGTTCGTCCATCCGGGCGAAAGCAGATCCTTTCCCGCTTTGGTTCCGTTGAACGAAACTTCATACTGACCGAGACCCGAAACGTGCAGCAGCGCTCGGCGCAGTCCTAGCTTCACATTAAACTCACGCCGCAACAACAGTGCCTCGCTCGTCCACGGCGCGACAATCCATCGCGCCTTCCATTCGTTCGCATGAAGCACGCCCATCGTCCACGATGCCAGCTCGCTCCACGCCGTCGCCTCATGAGCGCGATCCCACGATCTGATTTTCCAAAAAACCTGTTGCGACGAAACCAGTACGCGGCCGCCGTAACGCACAAACGTGGTTTGATCCGACTCGACGCGTCCACTGTCCCAGAGATCGCCTTGATCCCGCGCCAGCGTCTCTGGTGATGACGCGACCAGGACCTGGTACGCAGTTTGAAGTTGTCCGCGCTCGTCACTAGCCACGCGCCACGAAAGTCGCGGACGCGCTTCGTCGATGCCAAGCGGATCGACAGAGTACTCGCACGTCGGATCGGTGACAACAAG
>DAITQE010000801.1:0-1817 GCA_036833235.1 Opitutus sp. | reverse complement strand
CCCCTTGTAAACAAAGGGTCTTTTTGGTGGGATGACCGGGACTCGAACCCGGACGCCCTTTCGGGCAGCAAATTTTCGCACCACTATGGCTTTCGCCACCGTCCTTCGACAAGCTCAGGATGACAAAACCCGAGTCTGGTCGCGAGACGTTTGTTGGTCCGGACTGTGCCTTGGCCATATGACATCGTCACGTAGGCCGCGCCCATCCAGTCTCTACACCTTCGATGTTTCCGCCGCCCTTCGGTACCTCAGGGTCCTTCGATACCTCAGGATGACCAAATACGATCGCTTGGCTCGGCGTTGGCACGCCTTTACGGCAAGAGCGTTCACCGAATTTGAGCGCATCCCGCAGCCCGTTTCCGGGTTTGCGGCTCCAACCAGAAGTCTGCTGTGTCTACCGATTCCACCATCATCCCATGGGGCGTCCCTCTCCTTAGCCGGAGAGCGCCAAATTACTGCTCGGGCGCTACAGCGGGTATACCGTATCGACATGCTCGATCCGATAAGAAACCCCGAACGTGAACGACGCCCGCCCGGAGAGCGGCATCGCCTGGATTTCGGCAACCGGTTTCTCGACGAACTCGCGCCGCTTGAGATCGAGCGCTTGGCTCCCTCGCTCAGACGCGTATTTCTGCAGCGCGATCAGGTGATCGTCCGCCCCGGCGAGACCATCACATCGCTGCATTTTCCGATCGACCTATTTGGTTGGTCCTGGACAGAAACGACCGGCGCGGACCGGCCGACGTCGGTCCTGACGGTCGGGCATCGTGGTGTTCTTGAGTGGAACCGCGTGCTCGAGGTCGACAGCGGGCAGAGTTGCGTGACGATTATTTCGCCGGGAGCAGCGTGGCGGCTGCCCATCGAGGTCTTCGAACAACAGCAGCCGCACGCGCACTCACCGCTTCGCCGAATGTTGCTGCGGTACGCCAACGCGTGCATTTTGAATGCCGCATGTCGCCTTGCGTGCAACTCCGAGCACAATATCGACCAGCGCCTCGCGCGCTGGCTGCTCTGGGTCTCGGATGAATGCGCGCGTCCGGAATTTTCCATCACCCATCAGCAAATCGCCGAGATTGCGGCGATCCGCCGGCCGTCGGTTTCTCTTGCCCTCTCACAGCTTCAGCGCGAGGGTTTGGTGCGTTCGCAGCATGGGCGGCTGCGCATTCTGGATCGGCCGAAACTCGAGGAGCTCGTCTGCCGCTGCTACTGGCAGATCCGCCTGAACAGCGAACAAGTATTTCGAAAAGAGAACGGCGCCTAGAAGGCGCCGTTCCGTTCGTTATTCCATGCCCATCTCGCGTGTTTGTTCGCGCAAACTGTTCACTGCCGCCTCACGGCTGGCTTCGATCGTTTCTTTAATGACGTCGCCCCCGCGGCGCATCACCTCGCTGCGCGCTCGGCGCATGCGATCTTTCACGTCGTCGGTGATCGGGCCGATTCGCTCGGCTTCGAAGCGCGTGACCGGCAGCGCCAAACCAATCAGAAATCCGACCGCGAGTCCCGCCAGCAGCATGCCGATCGGATTTTCCATCGGGTTCAGATTGCCCAGGCTACTAGTCATGTTCTGCACCGACTCTTGCATCGTGTCGCGCGCGGTTTCGAGTTTCTCACGGGCGTCACGCACTCGATCGCTCACCATGCTCTTGGCATCATCGACTTTGTCTTGCACCGTTTCTTTCGTGCGCTCCACGACGTTGGCGTTCTCCGCCACCGATCGCACGTCTTGAGCGACCCGCTCGCGCGCGTCTTCTACTTGGCGCAGCTGATCCCGGTCTTGATCCATTCTATGTCCTCCTTTACGCTACGCGTCGTTTGAT
>DAITQE010000800.1:0-1821 GCA_036833235.1 Opitutus sp. | reverse complement strand
CGGGTGCATCGGTGCCGCAGTTGACGGCCGGCGTGAACCATGGTCATCGTCTTTCGAATGGGTTCGCTGACGATCGAGCTGCCGCCGCATCAGGAGCAAACTGTCGTGAACCTTTGTCGGTGGGCCGAGCTTCTGGACAATCGGGAACACGCGAGATATGAAGGACGCGTTGAAACCGATCGGCACGGGCACGTTGTTCTGGGCGCGATTCCGCCGGTGTGGCATGGAATGTATGAAGCCGAAGTCGGTATCCTGCTGCACAGTCAAATGCGCAGCGGCACTGTTATGACTGTGTGCCCGATCTCCACGGCCGACGGCGTGAAAACCGCCGACGTGGCGTGGACGTCGCCCGAGCGGATGCAGGAGTTGGGCGACGGCGTTTGCTTTCGGCGCGCGCCGGAAATTTGCGTCGAGATCCTGTCGCCCGGAAACACGCCCGCGGAAGTCCGCGAAAAGACCGCGCTCTATTTCGACGCCGGCGCGAACGAAGTGTGGCATTGCTCGATCTCGGGCGCGATGACGTTTCTAGCGGCCGGGCAGACGGAGCCCTTGCGCGTTTCGCGGCTCTGCCCGGAATGTCCCGCGCAAATTGAATTGCGCTGAGGATACGCCGATGTGGGCGCCGGAAGAGCCGTTGCGGCTGAAGCTCGTCGATGGAAGCCGGCACGTGGCGATCGCGCTCGATCGCTCGAAGCCTGGGGATGAAGACAAGGTGATCTTTCGCATCGCCGAGGAAGGTCCGGCGGAATGGAAGCTGATTCGCGGAGACGCGATTTCAATCGGACTCACCGTGGCGGATGCGCGGGCGCTGGCGCGCGGATTGTTGGCAGCGGCCGCGGCGGACGAGGCCGCGGCGCGGGTGGAGATCGGTGACGCGGAACCTGCGCCAGCATCACCTGCAGCGAGACGCAACCGCCCATCGCAAGCGCTGGCCAAGGCGCCTTTGTTCACCCCGACGCAAGGCCGGTATCTGGCTTTTATCCACCGCTACCAGGAAAAATACGGTCGTTCCCCGGCCGAAGGGGATTTGCAGCGGCACATGCTGGTCTCCGGGCCGAGCGTCCATGCGATGGTGGTGACGCTGGAGCAAAAGGGACTGATCGCGCGCACGCCGGGGCAGGCGCGTTCGATTCGGCTGCTCGTTCCGCGAGAGGCGATTCCGGCGTTGTAACGGACTGCACGATGGCCCGGAAGGAGCTGAACCACAGAGACACGAAGACACGGAGAAATTCAGTGATGTGTTGAAAGCTCGGTTCCTCTTTCGTGTCGTTCGTAATTCAATCCAACTTTCATTTGGTCGCGGCGGAACCGCGCTGGGCTTTTTGTGGCCATTCCGAACTGCGGAATTTAGTAGGTTCATTCGCTGACCGCCGATTTCAAATCGAACGCGACGAATTTTAACAATTCGTCGTCGCGCATTTCCGTGAGCGGGATTTTCGCCGCCGTCGGCATCGGAATGCCCGTTTACTTGCTCAGCGGATTCCAGACACGGACGAAACCGAAGCCGGCAAAGTCACTTTCGTTACGCGTGGCAAATTCGGTCACACCATGATGCCGCAAGGTCAACGCCAGCCGGGCGTCGAACACCACCCGCCGGCCCATCGCCGGATCTGCGGCACGTTGCCACACTTCTTCCATCACGGCCGAAGTGTCGCCCGGATAGTCGATGAGCGCCCAAGTGGGATGCCGGCGAAATGTCCGCACCAAGGAAACCGCCTCCGCCGCCGCGAGCGGTTTTCTCAGCACCGCTGGATTGCGCAGCAGGACGTAAAGCTCGAGGAGCACCAGCTCGCACACCACCACGGCGCCGGGAGTGGCGGG
>DAITQE010000799.1:0-1821 GCA_036833235.1 Opitutus sp. | reverse complement strand
CCCCAAGAATAGCGTGACGGTTCGCTGCGAGTCCGCTCGCGTCCGGCAATTTTTTGGGCCGTGCCCTCGCCCGTTTCCGTGAGGCTAACTCGCAGCCGCCATCGGTTGATCGATCCCACACAAGCGCCCCGTTTGCGCATCCAATCGCACCATCGCGCCGCTCGCCGACTCTGCGACCAGAGTATCGCCGGACGCATCAACAATCCGCGTACACGGACCCGCCGAGTCCGGCCATTCGGCCAGCCATTGCAGGCGCAGGTCGTGATCGAGACAGTAAAGATTAGGGATGCCCGGAAGCAGTCCGTACGGATGCTCGCGGACATAGACCCGGGTCGGACCATGGCAAAATTCCACGACCGCTGTCGCAAGCGGCGCATAGCCGCTGCGGCGCGCACCTTGGCGCGTCAGTTCACAAAGCGAGCCGTCGATCACGGCAAGGGCTGGGGCAATTTCGGTCACGGCTGGAGCTGACAGTGGAACGAGACTTCCGTGCGACGGCGACAGGAAATTTCGGGCGCATTTCGCCGATCCAACGCGCTTTCGATGGCGAGGCATTTGCGTAACCAGAACAATTACATTTCTTCGTTTCATCATGGTTTCTGTTCTCACATCAACATCTCCCACGACAACCGACGAAAGCCTGCTGGATGCGTACTCGACCGCTGTTTCCAGTGCGGTCACTGCGGCGCATCCGGCCGTCGTGCACATTGAAGTACAAGGCAACAACGCGCCGGGCGGCTCAGGCTCGGGATTCTTCATTTCACCTGATGGCTATCTTCTGACGAACAGCCACGTCGTGCATGGCGCGCGCGAGCTGAAGGTGTTTCTCGCTGACGGACGGAAGCTTTTCGCCGATTTGATCGGCGACGATCCGGACAGCGATCTGGCGGTGCTCCGCGTGAGTGCAGACGAACTTGCGCACCTCACGCTCGCGGATAGCGACGCGATTCGTCCGGGACAGATTGCAATCGCGATCGGCTCGCCAATGGGATTTCAGCAAACGGTTACGGCTGGAATTGTCAGCGGCTTGGGCCGTTCGCTGCGCGGCGCATCGGGTCGGCTCATCGATAACGTGATCCAGACAGACGCCGCTCTGAACCCGGGAAACTCCGGTGGTCCGCTCGTCAACACGCGCGGCGAGGTCATCGGCGTGAACACCGCGATCATCCGTCCGGCGCAAGGCATCTGTTTCGCGATTGCGAGTAATACCGCCCGCTGGGTCGTCGCCTGGTTGATCAAGGACGGACGGATCCGCCGCAGTTTCATCGGACTCGCCGGCCAAAGCGTTCCGCTCATCCGGAAAGTTGCACGTTATCATCACCTGCAGCAGGAGACCGGTGTGCTCGTGGCGGGGCTGGAGCCAAACAGCCCGGCAGCGCGTGCTGGCTTGGTGGAGGGCGACATCGTGGTCGCATTGGACGATGCGCCAACGCCCGTGGTCGATGCGCTGCACAAATTGCTGACGGCTGACCGCATCGGCGAACGCGCGATCGTGACATTTCTCCGCGGCGTCGAACTGCGGCGCCACGCGATCATCCCGCTCGAAATGCCGCCGCGCGGATAGAGGTGACGGTGAGGGCGAAAGGGAAAGTGAGAGTGAACGAACGCTCGACCCATTCGCCCTCCATTTTAAACGCCGACGCCGGTATCGGTGCGGAACAATCGCTCGGCGAAGCCGGGTAGAGCCCGCCCGGAGGTCTCGCTCTCCTCACTTATGCCCACAATGGGGCGGGAACTGTCAGGTTAAAAATGTGGGCGGGTCGCCCTCACCCCATGGTCTTTTGTTTTGGAATCGTATCTTGATGGCTGCCAGCTTGCTGG
>DAITQE010000798.1:0-1827 GCA_036833235.1 Opitutus sp. | reverse complement strand
GCCCAGCGTCGTTGGCGACTCGGTGTCCGACGGCACGCTCCCGAATCCGCCCAGCCCCGCCTCGGTCGTGACGTCCGTGAAGCGCACCGCTGGAACCGCCGCACCCGGTGCTGCCGGCGGAAACCACCACGCGAACAAAACTCCCGTCACAATCGCCGCAATCACCAGCGGCAGAAGCACCGGAAGCAACGGTGGAACCAATCGCTCGGCGGAACCACTCCCAACTCCAACGCCCAGCCGTGAGCTCGAAGCATTTCGGGCGGCCAACGTCGCAGCATTGGCGCTTCGTTCCTTCAGGAGAACATCGTTTGAGCGCCTGTTGGTCATCAGGTGTTGATTGCGACGTCTTTTGTTTTGGAGTCGTCGCGTGTAGATCGCCAGCTTACTGGCGCGATTGAAGCGAGAGCAAGATCGCCGCCTACGACGCAACGGATTGCATTATCAAAACAAGAGACCGTGGTGGTGATTGCGGAAAACACCGGTCCAGGATTGAACCAGTGGACAAGGCTTGGTGTAAAACCTTTCCGCAATGCTCCGCTCGTCTCCCGCTTTTCGCCGATTACTGGGACTGCTGGGCTTCGTCGCGTTCTGGTCGCTGATCGGTTTCGCATTCGCCGGGCAGTTCTATCTTTCCAGCAGCCTCCTCGGGCGCTCGATCACCTGGAGCCAGGCCATTAGCTATTCACTGGCAGACTGGTACGTGTGGGCCGTGCTTTCGATTCCGATTTCCGCGATCGCGCGGCGGTATCCACCGGAACGTTTCGTCCCGTGGCGCACGGCGATGATCCATCTCTCAGCCGGCCTCGTTTTCGCGCTGACCTACGTGGCCCTGCGCGCGCTCGTTGGCCAGGTTCATGGCTGGCTCATCAGCGAAGAAACAACGTTTTCCGAACTCTTCCGTCCGCTCTTCATCAAAACCTTCCCGTTCAACCTGCTCATTTATGCCGTCATCGTGTCGGTCAGCCACGCACTCGACTACTACCGCAAATATCACGAGCGAACCGTACAGGCCCTCGAGCTCGAGAAGCATCTCACCGAAGCGCGTTTGCAGTCGCTGCTCCGCCAACTGAAACCTCACTTTCTGTTCAACGCGCTCAACGGCATTGCCTCGCTGATGTACTCCGACGTGCCGGCCGCCGAGAAAATGCTCATCCGGCTCTCCGACTTGCTGCGCCAGACGATGTCCCAAACCGGCGCGCCACTTTCCGCACTCCGATCGGAGGTCGCCTTTCTTGAATGTTATCTCGCGATCGAGCGCATTCGTTTTCGTGACCGGTTGAGCGTGGATTTCGAATTTGATCCGGCCACCCTCGACGCCCAAGTCCCCAGCCTGATTTTGCAGCCGTTGGTGGAAAACGCGATCCGTCACGGCATTGAGCCGCAGATGCGCGCCGGCAAAATTGTGCTCCGGTCGACCCGCGAAGGAGACGAGCTTGTCCTTACAGTGATCGACAACGGGGGCGGCATTCCACCGGGCGGTTTCAAGCGCGAAGGCATCGGCTTGGCCAACAGCCGCGCGCGACTCGCCGAACTTTACGGAGAGCACCAGCGTTTCGAACTCACCAATCAACCGGAAGGTGGACTTTGTGTCCGCCTCTCGTTTCCCTTCGCCACCTGAAAGTATGACAAAACTGCGGATTCTCATCGTCGACGATGAACCCTTGGCCCGCGAACGCGTGCGCGCATTATTGTCCGCCGAAGCGTCCGTTGAGATCGTTGGCGAGTGCGGCAATGGCCCTGATGCGCTCGCTTCGATTCGCAAAGATCGCCCGGATATTGTGTTTCTGGATATGCAGATGCCCGGCGCCGACGGTCTTCAGGTCGTCG
>DAITQE010000797.1:0-1841 GCA_036833235.1 Opitutus sp. | reverse complement strand
GGCCTCGATTTCTGCAATGCTCCGGGGCTTGCCCCGGAGATCTTTACTGGAGCTTGCAGCTTGGAAATTGGAGCTTTCTCCCGCCCCCGCTTCCGTCGCGATGAACCAGTTCATCTTCCACAGTCCTCTCTGGTTCATCGCTCTCGCGGCGCTGCCGGTGCTCATCTGGCTCCGCGGCCGTCGCAGCGTACCGGTTTTGTTAGTACCGTTCGCGGCGGCGTGGCATCGTCCTTCACTCGCCTCGGTCTCGCGCTGGCCGGTCGCACTCGGACTCATCGGTTTGGTTCTTGTGATTGTCGGGCTCGCACGGCCTCAGCGCATCGAAGACAAACGCGAAGTTCACTCGCAGGGTTACGATATCATGCTGGCGATTGATCTCTCCACCTCGATGCTTTCCGAGGATTACGAGCGGAATGGCGAGCGCATCAACCGCCTGCAGGCGATCAAGCCCGTCATCCGGGCCTTCATCGAAAAACGTCCTGCTGACCGCATCGGTATCGTGCTGTTTTCCGGGCGCGCTTATACGATGGCCCCGCTGACGTTTGATCACGACTGGCTCGCCGGTCAGCTCGAGCGGATCAAGATCGGCGTCATCGAAGATGGTACTGCCATCGGCGACGGACTCGGCGTCGCGTTAACCCGACTCGAACAAGCCAAACGCGAAAGCGGCGGCAAACGACAGGGCGCATTCATCGTGCTGCTCACCGACGGCGCAAACAATCGCGGCTCATTAACCCCGCAACAGGCAGCCAACCTCGCGAAGTCGCGGGGAATTCCACTGTATACGATCGGCGCCGGCAAGGACGGCATCGTGCCCTTCCCCGTCTTCGATGACAAAGGGCGCAAGCTCGGCTACCGCCGCGTGATGTCCGACCTCGACGAAACCGCGTTGCGCGAGATCGCCGAGCAGACAGGTGGACATTTTTTCCGTGCCGCCGAAACGGGCACGATCGAATCCGCTTTCAAAGCCATTGATAAGGCGCAGAAAATTGAATTTCAGGCGAAAAGCTATCTGATCACGACAGAGCTGTTCATCTGGCCGGTCGTACCCGGCATCGCCGCGCTGTTGCTCGCGGCATTGCTCGCGCGCTGGACCGGACGGTCGCATTCGACGCGTCCGACGCCTCGCACCCAAACGGAAGTTCCCGCATGATTTTCGTCCTTATCGACAAACCCATTCCTGGTCCGGGGAGCGCACGCGTCTCGCGTGCCGAAGTCTGCGTCTCGCGGACCTCTGCCTGGACGGCGAGGCGCCGTCCAAAGCAGGTGGGACCCGCGCGCTCGGTGGACCAATATCCAAGAGGGCTCCGTTCCAAATGACGTTCGCCTGGCCTCATCTCCTCTGGCTCCTCTTCCTGCCCGCCGCCTGGCTGGGTTGGGAACTCTCGCGTCGCCGTCGAGCTGGCGCGACGACCCATCCGAAAATCCTCACCGCCGAAGCCGGTTCTCACTCGCTCCGCCTTTCTGCACAAAGCTCCCAACTCTCACCTTCGCCTCTGTCCGGCCGCACGCGTCCGTGGCTTTGCCTCGGTCTGGCTCTCGCGATCGTCGCCATCGCGCGTCCACAATGGGGTCGCTTGGAAGAACCCGTGTTTGACCAAGCTCGTGAAATCCTGATCGCGGTTGATCTCTCGCGCTCGATGCTGACGCCCGACGTGCGACCTTCTCGCCTCGATCGCGCCAAGTTGCTCATTCAATCGCTCCTGGAAAAACTGACGGGCGAACGCGTGGGCCTCGTCGTGTTTTCCGGCACAGCGTTTTTGCAAAGCCCGCTCAGCGCCGACTACGAAATTCTTCGCGAGTTTCTCCCCGCACTTAACCCCGATTTTCTGCCCGAAGGC
>DAITQE010000796.1:0-1853 GCA_036833235.1 Opitutus sp. | reverse complement strand
CGTGAACGTTCCTGGATTCTATGACGACGTGCTGGATGTACAGCCATGGGAGCGGGACGAGTTGAAAAAACTCGGTGCCGACGAAAGTGCGTACAAGGAGTTTCTCGGCATCGACACGTTCCACACTCCGCCGGGCTTTTCGCCGTTTGAGGCATTGCGCTTCCAGCCCACACTCGAGTTCAACGGCATTGGTGGTGGCTACCAAGGGGAGGGCACGAAAACCGTGATTCCGAGCAAAGCCTTCGCCAAGATCAGCTGCCGCCTGGTGCCCAATCAGCGGCCCGACAAAATCAAACAACTGGTAATCGACGCGATCCGTGCACGCGCGCCGAAAGGCGTGAAGCTCGCCTTCGTCGATCAGCACAAAGGCGATCCCTACGTCGTCGTACCCCCGGATCGTTCCAACACGCCCAAGGACCAATCTCCGGTGCTCGCGCGCGCCTTTCGAGCCGCCGAATCCGCCGTGAAAGATATTTGGGGAAAGCCTCCAGTTTATCTGCGCGAAGGCGGCAGCGTGCCCATTATCGCTGATATCAAGCGCGTCACCGGGCTTGATTCGGTGATGTTCGGTCTGTTCCTGCCAGAGGATAATTTGCATGCGCCCAACGAAGGATTTAATCTCGACGTGATGAAGCGCGGCACCGCGACGACCAAGCGCGTGCTCGCGGAGGTTGCCCGCGGCTAGAGCGGATCGAGTCCGTTCGTCATGAATAATTCAGGTTAGGACGAGAAATCGCCAGCATCATGTCGACGTAATCTTCGACTTGGTACTCTTGTTGGATGATGCCTAAAAACTTCCCCTGCGGCGCTGTCAGCCGTCGTCGTTTTTGTTGCGCGACGTTAATCGCACTGCTCACCGCCACTCTCGGCGTGCCGCCGGTTTCCGCGACGGCGGCGCCAAAGACAAAAGGGGCACGCTACAAAATCGCGGTGTGCGACTGGATGATTTTAAAGCGGCAGAAGCTTGGCGCGCTGCAACTCACCAAGGACATCGGCGCCGACGGGGTGGAGATCGATATGGGTGGCCTGGGCAACCGCGCAACGTTTGACAGCAAACTCGGCGATCCAGTGGTGCGGCAACAATTTCTCGGCAAGGCGGCGGAACTCGGACTCGAGTTTTCGTCGGTGGCGATGTCGGGTTTTTATGCGCAGTCGTTCGCGGAGCGCGAAGGCGTGGAGCGGATGGTGCGGGACTGCATCGACACGATGAAAGCGCTGGGCGTGAAGGTGGCGTTTCTGCCGTTGGGGGTGCGCGGCGACTTGGTGAAGCACCCGGAATTGCGACCGGCGATCGTCGCGCGCTTGAAAGCGATCGCGCCGCGCGCGGCCGAGGCCGGCGTGGTGATCGGAATCGAGACGGCGTTGGATGCGGCGGGAGAGGCCGCGCTGCTCGACGAGATCGGTTCGCCGGCCATTCGGAGTTATTTCAACTTTGCGAACGCGCTGCAGAATGGACGTGATTTGCAAGCCGAGTTGCGCACGCTGGGCCGGGAGCGGATCTGCCAGATCCACTGCACGGACCAAGATGGCGTTTGGTTGCAGAATGATCCCCGAATCGATTTGCCGAAGGTGAAGCGCACGTTGGACGATATGGGCTGGAGCGGCTGGCTCGTGATCGAGCGATCGCGCGACGCGAAGGACGCCCGCAACGTGCGGAAAAATTTCGGCGCCAACACGGCGTATTTGAAATCAGTGTTTCAGGCGAAATGATGGGGCGGCCGAGCAGCAGAAAGACACGAAAACGCACGAGGTAAAAATCGCCGAAGCAAGCTTCGGGCATTGCAGAAACCGATGTCTGGGTCCGGGGAGCGCACGCGTCCCGCGTGCCGGCTTGGGCGTCCCGCCCAAGCCAT
>DAITQE010000795.1:0-1864 GCA_036833235.1 Opitutus sp. | reverse complement strand
CTCGCAGGCCTTCTGCCAGCGTGCCTTCTTTGGTGTCAGGCAGCTCGAGCAAATAGACCGTGCGATCGAAGCCCGTGTTGGCGTTGGTATCTCCGCCAAAACTCATCCCCATCCGCTGGAAAAATTCGACCAGCGTGCCCGGCGGGTAATGGGAGCTGCCGTTGAACGCCATGTGTTCGAGGAAGTGAGCGAGACCGCGTTGGTCTTCCTTCTCATTCAACGAACCAGCCTCGACCAGCAGCCGAAGCGACGCGCGCCCCTTCGGCTCGTGGTTCGGGTAGATGACGTAGCGCAGGCCATTCGGCAGCACGCCAAAGCGAGCAGCGGAATCCGGCTTGAGATCGCTGCCCTCCTGAGGGAAGGGGATGGCGGCGGAGAGCAGCCGCGCGAGGAGAACAAAAACCAGAAAGCGCTTCAACATGGTCATGACCAGACGCTGGGAGAGAATCGGTTGAGTACAAATCCGGATTCGGAGATTTTATTGTTCGAGGGAAATCGCCCGGCTGGCTTTTCCATGGGCACGAGTCACGTTTGTAGTCGTTCCATGCTTTGGCTTTACCGACTTCTCTTTCTTCCGGCATTGCTGGTCATTGCGCCGCGCTATCTGCGGCGAATGCGGCGGCGTGGCGGATATCGCGATAGTTTTACCCACCGTTTTGGTGCGGGTCACCGGTTGCCGCCGAAACGACCGGACGTGCGCCGGATTTGGCTTCAGGCGGTGAGCGTGGGCGAGGTCCTCGCGGTGGGGCCGCTCATCGAGCTGCTCACTCGTGATGGCAGAACCGAAGTTTACTTGACTACCACGACAAGCACGGGCCATCGGCTGGCCGACGATCATTATCGCGGTGTTGTAATTGGACTCGGATACTTTCCGATCGACTGGTGGCCGTTCTCGTGGTGCGCGTGGCGGAGCATCCAGCCGGATCTCGTAATTTTAACCGAAGGCGAGCGCTGGCCTGAGCACATTCGTCAGGCGAACAACCGGCGCGTCCCGGTCGTCTGTATCAATGCGCGTTTGTCCGACCGCAGTTTCCGACGCATGCGACAGTTTGGCTTTGCGCGGCAAGCGGTGTTCGGCGGAATCGACCGACTGTTGGCGTGCTCGCATCACGACGCGGCGCGATTTCGCGAACTGGGGTTTTCCGCGGCGAGGATGCTGACGACGGGAAACATCAAACTCGATTTGAAGATCCCGCGGCTGACCGATCGTGAACGTGTGCAATTGCGGCGCGAGCTTGGATTGGGTGACGGGTTGGTGCTGCTGGGGTCGTCCACCTGGCCGGGAGAAGAAACGGCGCTGTTGGACGCATGGAAAGCGGTTAAAGCGCAAGGGGTGGACTGTTCGCTCCTGATCGTCCCGCGTCACGCGGAGCGCCGTCCGGAACTCGAACGACTGATGCGGGAGGCGCAGCAGCTCGTGCATTTCCGGTCGCGTGGTCCGGCGATGACGAAGGTTGACGTGGCGATCGGCGATACGACGGGCGAGCTGCGGAAATTCACCCAGTTGGCCGATCTGGTTTTTGTGGGAAAGAGTCTGCCGCCGAACGAAGGCGGCCAGACGCCGGTCGAGGCGGCCGCGCTCGAAAAGCCAATGCTGTTCGGTCCGCAGATGACGAATTTCCGAATCATCGCGCGTGAGCTGGTCGAGCGCGGAGCCGCCCATCAGGTGGCGGACAGCGCAGCGCTGAAGAACGAAGTGCTCACGTTGCTGAGTGACGGCGTGCAGCGTCAGGCCATGGCGACCGAAGCCGGTCGCTGGCAGCGCGAAAATGCTGGCGCGGTTGAACGGACACTCGACGTTATTCGGGAAGAGCTGGCAAAGCGCCGTTGAACGAGAAGATGGTCCGGGGAGCCCACGCGTCCT
>DAITQE010000794.1:0-1884 GCA_036833235.1 Opitutus sp. | reverse complement strand
ACCGAGGTATTTCTCTCTGTGAATCGAGCCCTGTCGCTGCGCTCGGTAACTGTGTTCGAGCTTCGTGTCCTCTCTGGCCCATAGATTTTGTTCGTTGAAGTGTGAAATAAGCCGGTTAGGAACCTGGAAATTCGGTGGTTCAGGATAAGAGTGGGTTTGGATTCTCAGCTCTCGGCTCTTCGCTTTTAGCTTCCGCGTCACCGAGCGCTGCGAGAATTTTTTCCGAGTACGAGACCCAGCCGAAGATGCCGTCCTGGGCCTTGATCATGGCGAGGCCGGCGGCGTGGAACTCGGGAAAATACGAACCGACGCAATCTTCAGGCACAAGGCAGTCGTAGCCACGATCGTTGGCTTCGCGCACCGTCGTGTGAACGCACACCTCGGTCGTCACGCCGGTCACGATGAGCTGGTGGATGCCGCGGTTTTGAAGGATTGCATGGAGCTCGGTCGCGTAGAACGCGCCTTTGCCGGGCTTGTCGATCACGGGCTCGGCGGGCAGCGGGCTGAGTTGCGGAATAATTTCGTGGCCGGGTTCGCCGCGGATGAGGATGCGACCCATCGGGCCGAGATCGCCGATGTGGCGCGGGCCGCGACCGCGATGGCGTTTTGCGGGCGGGAGATCCGTGAGATCCGGGAGATGGCCTTCGCGCGTGTGCATCACCTGCAGGCCGCAAGCGCGCCACGCGGCGAGGAGTTTCTGGTTCGGCGCGATGGTCCGGCGCAGAAGCGCGACGTCGTTGCCGAGGGTTTCGCCGAAGCCGCCGGGCTCGAGGAAATCGCGCTGCATATCGACGATGAGCAGGGCGCAGTGGGCGGGCACGAGGGCAAACACATACGGCTCCGCGTCGATGGAGAGCGTTTGCTGCGGATTCATGCGGCAAAGCGGTTTGGGGCCCGGCTGCGCGGGTAGGGCGCGTTATCCTTAACGCGCCGATGGGGTGCGGTGAGAGTCAAGCCCGGTGGATTGAGGATAATCCGCCCTACCGGCGCCGCAGTGCGAATCGTCAAAACCATCGTGAGGTCATTCATGCGGCGAGGGTCGCGATCGGGGCGGCGCAGACGCCAGATTTTTCGAGAGTGCGGGCGACGCGGAAGAGCAGCGCTTCGCTCCACGGGGCGCCGATGAGTTGCACGCCAATGGGCATAGGGCCCGCCGAATGCACGGGAGCAGCGATCACCGGCAAGCCGACGAAACTGATGGGCTGCGTGAAAATTCCCAGGTTCGGACCGACGGGCATTTCCATGCCTTCAAGCGTCATGGTTTGCTGGCCGATCAAGGTGGCGGAAACGGGTGTGGCCGGCGCGAGCAGAATATCGACGTGGCGGAAGACCTCGCGCATCTGATCGCGCCAAAAGGTGCGGTAGCGCTGAGCGTGCAGATACCAGGCGGCGGGCAGGAGCGCGCCGGCGAGAAAGCGATCGCGGGTGCCAGGATCGAAATCGGCGGCGCGCTTTTGGAGATGTGGCAAGTGGAGCTGGCCGCCCTCCGCCATGGTTATCAAATACGCGGCGGTGCGGGCGCGGGTGCAGTCTGTCTCCGAAATTTCGATGCGGCGGGCGCCGTTCAACGCGGACGCAACGGCGGCGACCGCGGAGCGGGCTTGGGGCGGACAATTTTTTTCAAAATAACCGGTGGCAATTCCCACGCGGATTGAACCAAGTCCAGCTTCGAGGTCCGGTGTCGCCAGCTCGGGGGCGCGTGGCGAACAGACGGGATCGCGAGGATCGGGCCCCTGCAACGCGTCATAGATTTCCGCCAGATCCGCGACCGAATTGGCGAACGGTCCGATGTGATCGAGACTGCCCACAAAGGGAAAACTTCCCGCGCGCGACAACCGGCTGTAGGTTGGCTTCAATCCCCAGATGCCGCAGAAAGAGGCAGGA
>DAITQE010000793.1:0-1885 GCA_036833235.1 Opitutus sp. | reverse complement strand
CTTCGCGATTGGTCGGAAACGGAGCGTGCCAGTGCGCGCCGCCGCTTTGGCAGAGCGTTTGCACGCCGGGAGACTGCCGGGCCATGACAACGAGTTCAGCTCCAGCCGCGGACGCGTGGGTCGCAATGCGCGACAGCAAAGGAAGCTGTTCCGGCCAGACGTGGCCGGCGTAATACACGCGCGGGCGTTGTGCATTTTCCGCACGCCAGACCGCGGGCTGATTCCAACCTTCAGGAATCGGATAAAGAATGCGGCGACGGGGCGGTTGGATAGAAAAACAATCCGCCAACTCCGGCGAGACGAACCAGCAAGCGTCCGCGGACCGAAGGATGGACTCATGCTCCCGCCTGAGCCCGCTCTCCCGGCCTTTCGCATTAGGGAACGCGGCGGCGTCGTCGTGCACAAGCAGGTGGAGCGGCGCGCCCATTATCCGCGCAACATGAACGGCGAGATGCGCCGTAAAATCAGAATGCGCGGCGAGATAGCCGAGGATCACGTCCGGAGCCGGCGTGCTCGCAGCCACTTCGCGAGCAAGCAAGCGCAAGCGGAGCCAGCGCAAACTGACGGAGTCCTGGCGATAAGGCGGCCACCACCAGCGACGATGACACAGCGGATGAACTGTCCAGCCAGCGGCGCGACTCTCGCGGTAGTCGCCACCATAATCGCCGACGACAGCGACCTTCCAGCCATCGTTGGCAAAGCGGCGCAAGTGGCGCAGCACCACGATCGGACTGCCGGTGCCGCCGGTTGGATTTTGGCCAATGTAGAGGACGTTCGGCATAATTAGAACCGGCCCTCCAGCAGCGGGGAAAACGCGGAAGTGACTGAAGCCATCGCCGAACTTACGCGAACCGGGCGGCCAAGCGGCGCTGGAGCGGCAGCACCAAGCGGTGGGTCAGCCAGATTCGAGGAAGCGTGCGATCACCATGACCGGTTCGGTAAAATTCGTTGATCTTCCAGCGCAACGAAAGGTTCTCCACCATCGGGATTCGTTTTACGGGAATGGAATCGGCCGGCTCTGTGTCGAAGCGATCGTCCGGTACGCAATGAACGCCGGTGCCGTCGTGACCGATATTGCGAACCAGCGACTGCGTTGGGAAAAGCGAGTAGCCGCCTTGAGCCAGCCAGGACGCGTACCAGCGAACGGCCCAGGACGTGATCCGTCCACTGCGGTTGTCAAGGAGCTGTTTCTTGAAATCGCCATGGCCCTCGATATTAAATTTTCGGAGGCGCTCTGGCGAATCGAGGCGCTTCAAATGTTTTTCCACATCGGAATCGTAATGCTGCCAGGCGCGATGCCAGGTGGCCCAGCCCCAACACGAATACACTCGCAGGAAAACCGTGCCGCGTGTGTGAAGGCCCAGCGGATACATGTACGCCGAGATGTGCATCACGCGCTCGTCGTCGGCATAGAGTTCGAGACTATGGTTCAGAAATTCCAGAAATCCGGGGGAGGTCAGAATATCGTCCTCGAGCACGATCACGCGGCCGAACTCAGCGGAAATGCGGTTGACGCCGTTCACGATGGAACTGGCGAGGCCGCGATTCTCCGCTGACTCGATCAGCGTGATCTGCCGCGACCAGGCGCGACTGCTGACGATCTGACGGGTCGCGGTGATTCGCTCGCGTTCCGCGGTGGACGCGTTCGGTTTGGGCCCATCGGAAAAAACAAAAAGCGGCGTATCGGCGGCGAGGCGATTGCGACTGAACGCTTCCAGCGTTCGGCGCGTGTGGTCGGGCCGATTATAAACGAACAAGGCGACGGGAGCGCAGGCAGGCACGTGAAAAAAGTTTTTGTGAGAATGCCGCGGATTGAAAACGTCAGGCAGTGATCTCGACCGGTGTTCGCACTTGCCACTCGAAAACCGGGCTAAGAGCTCCGGGG
>DAITQE010000792.1:0-1888 GCA_036833235.1 Opitutus sp. | reverse complement strand
GGCAAGGAGTACGCGGAGCCGCAGGGCAATTTCGTCTTCCTCCGCACCGGGATGCCCATCCATATGTTCGCGGAAAAGATGAAGGCGGAAAATGTGCTCGTCGCGCGGCCTTTCCCTCCGATGCTCGACTGGGCGCGCATCAGTATCGGCCTCCCAGAGGAGATGGAGATATGTCACGCCGCGATGAAGAAAGTGCTCGCCTGAGCTGTAGCGATTCAGTTGCGCCGGCGCACACCTCAGTGCGCTATGAAACCATTTGGTGGATTGACTTAGGAGCCTGCCCTCCGGAGAGGGGTAAACGTGCGGCGATTGTTGGGCGTGGCATGGGCGTCCTCCCCGTGCCGGGCCTGGCGTTTCACGCGACTCGAAGGAAAGACCACTCGTAATGATTCCCGCGTTTAATCGCCGTGAGTGGCTGCGCTCTGCTGGGCTCACCGCGCTCGGCGCAGCGCTCTTGCCGCGCGCGGCATCGCTGTACGGTGCCGAGGAATCGCCTCCGCCCGAAGGCGCGCACATCAACCTCGCCGGTAATGAGAATCCGTTCGGCCCGGCTCCAGCAGTAATCCAGGCTATCTTTCGCGCCGCGCCGCAATCGTCACGCTACCCCTTTCGCGAGGAATACGCCCTTAAGGAACAACTCGCGAAAAAAGAAGGCGTCGCCGTCGAGAACATCGTGCTCACCAACGGCTGCGACGAACTCCTCGCGCTCGCCGCCGTGCATGCTGCTCACAGCGCATCAGGTGCCGCCGGTGAAATCGTCGCGACACACCCGACGTATTTCCAGCTCACCGACTACGCCGCGAAAACCGGTCTGACCGTGCGCTGGGTTGGTCACGACCCGGTGACGATGTGCCATGATCTCACCGGCCTGGCGGCCGCTGCCAATTCATCGACCCGTCTCGTGTACGTCTGCAACCCCGACAACCCCACCGGCACGCTTCGTTCCCCCGCCGAGATCGCGGCGTTCTGTCGCGAAGTCGCACCACGCCATCCGGTGTTTCTCGACGAAGTCTATCTCGAACTGGAATCCGACTTCGCTGCGCAAACCCAAGTTTCACTCGTTCGAGAGGGGTTGCCCGTGATCATCGGACGCTCGTTTTCGAAACTGCACGGCATGGCCGGACATCGTATCGGTTATGGTGTGACAACACCGCAGCTCGCGTCCGCCCTCGGCCGCTGGCAGATGTCGAGTGTGAACTACATCGGAGTCGCCGCTGCTCGCACCAGCCTGCACGAGGTGGATTTCCTGCACTACAGTGCGCGAAAAATTGCGGAGGGACGCGCGCGTTACTGTGCGCTGCTCGCCGAGTGCGGACTGCGTTATACGCCGTCGCATGGAAACTTTGTGTTTCACCAGGTCCAGCGGCCGTCCGTGGATTTTCAGGCCGCAATGAAAGCTCGCGGTTTTCTGGTTGGCTGGCCGCACTCGCCGGTCGAACCCTATCTCGACTGGTGCCGCGTGAGCATCGGAACCGATGAAGAAATGACGAAATTTGCGGCGGCGATGCGGGCGGAATTCAGCCGCGCAAGCTGAGCCTTCACTGCAATTTATTTTTCAACGCGTACCTTATGCCACGCTGGTCCACGGCGCGGAATGGCTTGGCATTGCCGGAACGAAACATGAATTCATTTCATCGTTACACCGCTTTACTCAGGAACGCAGACGTCGTAGTTTTGGGTTCTCGTCCACCTCGTGGATTAAAACTCTCAACCCCGCCCTATCATGCGTTCACTCCATCGTATCATTCCGGGCAGCGCCGTCACGGCCTTGCTGCTCGTCCTCGCCACCAGCCTCCACGCCACCACCGCCGAGCAGTGGCTCAACGACTATTACAAGAAGCCCGCGCCGGAGCAGTTTGCCCCGGCCATTCTCGAGCTGAGCGACTCC
>DAITQE010000791.1:0-1895 GCA_036833235.1 Opitutus sp. | reverse complement strand
GTTCGGCTGCGGTGAGTTGCGCGGCAAGCGCGCCACCTACCCGACCCGCCACGGCAAATAGTTCTGTTTTCACACAGTCTGTCACGCTTGCGGCTACGAGGTAGCTGCGAGCGTGAATGTGCCTGCGCTATTTTATCTAACGCTGATTCGAACAACACGGGGCTCATCTCTCCACTCTATGTCGCCGCCACGGCGACCCGGCTGCGCACCAAAGACACCGCGAGCTCAACCGCTTGATTGAGGGGGATCGTCCCGACGTTGATGAATAAGTCGTAAGCGTTTGCTCGACTGATATCGGTTTCGAATACTGATCGAACGTAATTCCTCCGCGCCGTGTCCGTTCTGATGTTTTGATCCGCCGCTTCTTCCGGAGTGATGCCTTGCTGGCGAGCCAGATTTTGGGCGCGAAATTCCGGAGACGCGACCAGTCGAATGTGCAGGCCACAAGGAATTCCCTCGGTCGCACAGTTCGCTCCGCGACCAACGAGAATGACGTTACCTGTGTGGGCCAGCCGACGCATGAGATCATTCGTGCGCTGCGTCATGCTCCAGATATTCGGGTGCAACCCGAGCAACTCTCCGATCGACGCATTTACTTCGGAGACTTTGTCTTCCGGTAAGAATCGCGCGAGACGGGTCGAGAGATGACCCGACTGCAACATCTCTTCGACGAGATTTCGATCGAACACGGTCCACGGCGACTCGCCTGGCACCTCTTCCTCGAGCCGCGGCACCAGCCGGTTTGCGAAGGTTGAGCCATCCGTGCCTGCTTCACGGGAAATCGTGACAAACGGACCGTTGGGCCTGCTCGAAGGAGCACGTCCGGAACGTGACAGGTGAACATTAATGTACGCCTCGGCCTGGCCGAGCGTTGGTTGGGTATGCATACGCATTCCTCCTTTCTTGGGTCGACCAAACAATAACCTAAAACCACACGGGTTGAAGTCCGGATCTACTCTTTTTTTCGGCCAAAATATGCGCAGCGGGCGCGCATCTCGCTCCGCCGCAAGACCCGTTAATCCATCTTCACGCGCGAGCGGTAAAAGGCTTCGCACTTGGCGTAAATTTCCCGTGGTGACGTCAGCTTCATCGCCTCCGCCGCCAGCGCGCGCGCATCCGCCATGGTCATCGCACGCACGATGTACTTGACCGATGGAATCCACGGCGGGGCCATGCTGAGGCTGTCGACCCCAAGTCCGAGTAGCAGAGGAGCGAATACAGGATCTCCCGCCATTTCACCACAGACGCTCACCATCAATTTGTGCCGGTGCCCTTCCTCGACGATGCGCCTAAGGGTACGCAGCACGGCGCAATGCGTCGGCTCGTACAAATGGGCGATGCGGTCATTCACGCGATCGATCGCCAGCAGGTATTGAATAAGATCGTTGGTGCCGATGCTGAGAAACGCGCAATCGGGCGCCAGCAGGTCAACCGTCTCCGCGGCACTCGGCACTTCGATCATCGCACCGACCTCGATGTTCTCGTTGAAGGGCTGACCCCGAGCCTTGAGCTCGGCCATGCATTCGCCGAGCACGGCGTTCGCCCGCGCGAGTTCCTCATGCCCGCTGATCATCGGATACATGATGCGCACTTTCCCGTACGCACTCGCCATCAAAATCGCCCGCAGCTGGTCCTTGAAAATATCCTGATGCTCGAGACAGAACCGAATCGCGCGAAAACCCATGAACGGATTGTTCTCCTTGGGAAATAAATCCGGATTGCCCGCCATCGGCTTATCGCCGCCGAGATCGAGCGTGCGGATGATCACCGAGTTCGGCGCGACTCCTTCTGCGACCGCCTTGTAAGCAAGGAATTGCTCCTGCTCGGTCGGGATGCGAGACGCACTCAGGAACATATACTCCGTTCGATACAGACCGACGCCGTGAGCGTTATAC
>DAITQE010000790.1:748-1898 GCA_036833235.1 Opitutus sp. | reverse complement strand
CCGTCGAAGCGCGAAGGAACGTTCACGGTGCTGATTACGGGCGGCAGCCGCGGGGCTCGTACGCTGAATCGAGCGTCGCTCGAAAGCTGGGAATTGTTTCGGGAGAGCCAGAGGCCGGTTCGCATCGTGCATCAAACGGGCGCAGCCGAATATGAATCACTCGCGCAAGCGTTTTCGTCGGCCCGCGTCGAAGGCGAAGTGGTTCCGTTCATCCGGGACATGCCCGAAGCGTTTGCGCGGGCGGATGTGGTGGTTGGACGCGCAGGAGCTGGCGGTGTAAGCGAGATTGCAGCAGGGGGAATGGCTTCGGTGCTGGTACCGCTTCCGACTGCGGCGGATGACCATCAACGGCGGAACGCCCAAATTTTGGTAGACGCGGAGGCGGCGCGCATGGTGCCGGATCGAGAGATGAACGGAGCGCGTTTGTTTCGAGAAATCGAATCGCTGCAAGAGAGTCGCGACGAATTAGAGAGGATGCGGGTGCGCGTTCGACAGTTCGCAAGGCCTGGTGCGGCCGAACGAGCGGCGGAAGTACTTGAAGAAGCTGCGGGCGCGAAGAAAAAGCTTTGAGGAATCGACAAACGGTCGCTTTGCGCATTGACACCTCGCGAGAAAGCCGGAACAATACGTTTGAGAAATGTTTTTCCAGCCGCAGCACGTGCACTTCGTGGGAATCGGGGGCATTGGAATGAGCGGCATCGCTGAGGTTCTGCTCAGCCTGGGGTATCAGGTCTCGGGGTCGGACGTCCGATTAAGCCCAATTACCGAGCGTTTGATGAAGCTTGGCGCGACCGTTTACCTGGGCCATGAAGCCGGCAACGTGGCGGGCGCGAAAGCGGTGGTTGTGACATCGGCGCTCGATCCTGGCAATCCGGAGATTGCCGAGGCCCGGCAATTGCAGATCCCGATAATTCCACGCGGCGAGTTGCTGGCCGAGTTAATGCGGTTGAAGTTCGGCATAGCGATCGCGGGCAGCCACGGAAAAACGACCACTACTTCGATGGTCGCGTCCATTATGAACGCAGGCGGCCTGGATCCGACGATCGTGGTTGGCGGACGCGTGGCCGCGATGGGTGGGTCGAATGCGCGCGTCGGAAAAGGCACGATCCTGGTTGTCGAATCAGACGAGAGTGATGGCTCTTTTTTGAAG
>DAITQE010000790.1:498-738 GCA_036833235.1 Opitutus sp. | reverse complement strand
AGCTTGCGCCCATCGTGGCGGTTGTGACGAACATAGACCGCGAACATTTGGATCATTATGCCTCGCTCCAGGAGATTCAAGCGGCATTTGTCGATTTCGTCAACAGAGTGCCGTTTTACGGCGCGGCCGTCTTGTGCATGGAGGATGAAAACATCCAGCAGATTTTTCCGTCCATACGGCGGCGAACCATCACGTATGGGCGGTCTGCACAAGTCGATTTAGACATTGAAGAAGTTGTTT
>DAITQE010000790.1:0-488 GCA_036833235.1 Opitutus sp. | reverse complement strand
GAGGGGTGAAGACCTCGGCGTTTTCCATCTGGATGTTCCGGGCGAACACAACGTTTTGAATGCCACTGCCGCAATCGGCGTCGGCTTGGAACTGAACGTATCAGTCGATCGAATTCGTGAAGGCGTGGCGGCGTTCAGCGGCGTTGATCGGCGCTTTTCAGTTAGAGGCGTGGAGCGCGGAGTCACGGTGGTGGACGATTACGGGCATCATCCGACAGAAGTGAAGGCGACCTTGGCGGCAGCCCGGCTTTCACCGTACCGTCAAATTCGTGTGTTGTTTCAACCCCATCGCTTCTCGCGAACCAAGCATCTTCTGGACGAATTTGGGACGGCCTTCCACCAGGCGGACGATCTACATGTCCTGGATATTTACGCGGCGTCCGAACCGGAAATTGAGGGAGTGACGACGGAAAGTTTACTTGAAAAAATTCGGTCTTACGGACATCGCTCAGCACATTACGCGCCCAGCATGGAGGAAGGTGTAGCGG
>DAITQE010000789.1:0-1903 GCA_036833235.1 Opitutus sp. | reverse complement strand
CTTTTTCTCTTCGGCGAGGATCGTACGTCCGACGTGATCGGCGACGGCGAGCGCCGCATCGTTTCCCGAGACGAGCAGCATACCGTAAAGCAGGTTTTCTAAGGTCCAGACGTCGTCTTTGCGAAGGCCGGCCGTCGACCCGGGCACAAGATGCGCCTGGATAATCGCCACGGTGTCGGACAGCTGCCCACCCAGTCGCTGGACGAGGACATAGGCCGTGATCAATTTTGTGATGCTGAGGATCCTGAACGCCTTGTTCTCATTCTTCTGATAAAGGGACTGGCCGGTGTCGGCATTGAGCACGAAGACCGCGGAAGCGGTCACGTTAGGGGGAGCGATGGCCTGTTGGCCGAACGCTTGGCCGCCGAACAGCACGAGTGCCGCGATCGCACCCGCACCGCGCGAAGCCGGCGAGCCGGCCGCGCTTTTCTCCTCGCTCAGACGGCAGGGCGCAGATCACCGCGGGCTCATAACGGAAAGGTCACGCGGAACGGAAGCGGCCTGGAAGGAACGTCGGGTGGACTTTTTGCGCACCATCATTTTCTGAGGGCAAGATCCCAAGCCGCCCGCTGCGGAAAGCAACGAAGCTCTATTTGGGCACACGGCGATCGCCGCGTCGATTGCGTTAGGCGATCGTTTTGCCTCTCGTCAAATAGATGGATTTTTCGGAATCAAGATTCGGCCCTCTGCCGAAATTGGTTGCACGCTGCTCAACGGTGTTGACAGCGCGGTAATTCGCGAAGGGCAGCACCAGCTGCGTCATGTAGTCCTGCGGGAAATGGGCTTGATCTTGGATGCCGATATCGCCGGCACGTGGCGCGCGGTCGGAATCGAGCCTTAGCGTTCCGAGAAGCCTGTCCCAACAGGTGAAGAAAAGCCCGAAATTCACGTCTCCTTGCCCGCCCCAATTTACGTGGTGAAGCCGGTGCACGGGACCCACCGCCAGGAACTTCTGGAACGGCCCGAGCTCGTAGTCGATGTTGGAGTGCTGCACGAGAAGTTGCAGCGAGATGGCGAAAGCGAGGAGAACGGCCAATTCGACCGGCAGGCCGGCTAACACGAGGGGCAACGTACCGGCGGCAAGATCGAGCAGCTGATGTAGGGGGTGCCGCACCAGCCCGTTAAAACTGTAAAGCCGATGCACGCCATGATGGACCGCATGCAGCCTCCAGAGCCAGCTCACACGATGACTCCAATAGTGGATCATCGTCATGCTGAAATCGGCAATGATGATCGCAAGTAACAATTGCACGCCGATCGGAAGAGTCGAGGGCCAGACGCTTCGCCATGGAATTAAAAGCGTGATGAATGGCAGCAGCAGAATGGCAGTGATATTCGCGGTCTCATAGATTACGCCATGTGCCACATCCTTGCCGGAGTCGGCGTGTGCCCAGTTCCAGGACAGCTCATAGGGTCGGATCCACTCCATCAGAAGCGATAGAACAACAGCGACACCGAACAGGACGCCGATCCACAAGAAGGAATCGCCTCCGGCAACCAGATATACCGCGAAAAGATTGAGCCCGACCATCATCGTCGGCACATAGCCGAAACGGGCGAATAGACGCAGCGCCGCCATCGAACACCTCTACTTAAGCCTATGCGAAATAACGCCGCCGGCCTCAATTGGTTGACCTAAGAAAGGTCAGGCACCGCGAATCTATAAGCAGGCCTGCAACCACCTGAGGTGGCGCGCGTTTAGCCGCCACGACTTGACACCTATCCGTGCGCTGCATTCTTTATTGTTTTCGTGGGGTGCGTCTGCCTGACCGGCATGAGCATCCAAGGCCGGCGGCTGATCGAGATTCTCGAGGAGGTCAAGTCACGCGGCGTCATGGCCGTTGTTGGCGGACCGATGGCGACGGTGGAGCCGGAAGTCTTGGAGGGGCTCGCCGACGTCATC
>DAITQE010000788.1:0-1913 GCA_036833235.1 Opitutus sp. | reverse complement strand
CGTTGGCTGAGAGCAGGACGAACGCTGTTTTTCACGAGATTGACGGTGGCCATAATGATTGGTCGCGTGACGCTCGAGTCATGATTCGAAACCCGTGACGAGGCCAATTGCCCGATATTTTTCCGCGTTGCGCTGCGGTCGGAGAATCCGAAGGTGACGGGATGGCTGCCACGAGTTTAAACAACAGCAACTTGCTGCTGCTCGAAGACGAACCGCTCTTGTGCCGGCGAATCGCCGCGCAACTCGGAAAGCTCGGCGCCGAGGTCACCGCGGTCGGAACTCTGGCCGAAGCCCGCCAGGCTCTGCGGGGTCTCGAGTTTGATTTCGCGCTGCTCGATCTTCATTTGCCCGACGGGAATAGCCTCGCGCTGCTCGACGACAAATCGATTCCTGCGAGTGCCGTGACGATCATCATGACGGCTGAAGGCGGTGTCGCTGGTGCAGTTGAGGCGATGCGCCGAGGCGCGGCCGACTACCTTGTCAAACCGTTCGACTTGGACGAACTCGCCGTGCGGTTATTGCGTGCGCGCGGCAATCGGCAGGCGAGCCGCGTGGAACAGCATCGTCGCGAACAGCAGACTGTCGGGGACCAAGGATTCTTCTTTGGGAATTCGCTGAAAGCGGTTCGAACGCAGCTAGACAAAATCCTAGCCGCTGATCGACGGATGCAAGGAGCGTTGCCGCCGATCTTGATTGAAGGCGAAACGGGAACGGGAAAAACCACTTTGGCGCGGTGGCTTCATCAGAATGGACCTCGCGCCAACGGACCGCTGATCGAGATCAACTGTGCGGCGTTGCCGGAGACGTTGGCTGAATCCGAATTATTTGGACACGAGCGTGGCGCGTTCACGGACGCGAAGGATGCTCGCTTGGGGTTGTTGGAAGCCGCGGAGGGCGGCACCTTGTTTCTCGACGAAATACCGAGTCTCTCAGCGGGAGTTCAGGCGAAGTTGCTGAAGGCGATCGAGGATCGATCGATTCGCCGCGTCGGTGGCAATCGTATGATCAGCGTCGATGCGCGAGTCATCGCGGCGACGAACGCCGATTTGAAGGCGCTGGTGAGGGCCGGACGTTTTCGCGAGGATTTGTATCACCGGCTGGATCTTTTCCGCGTCCGAATCCCGCCGCTGCGCGAACGAGGCGACGACATCGTAGAGCTGGCTGACGCGCTGGTCGTACGGATTGCGAAAAATCACGGTCTCGCGGCGCAATCGATTCCTCCCACTGGCCGAGAGCGCATCCGGGTGTATCGTTGGCCGGGCAACGTTCGTGAACTGGCGCATGAGATCGAGCGCTCGTTGGTGTTCGACGACGACCAACTGACTTTTGCCGGACTCGCTGGAGCGGCAGGCGCGCCACAATCCGGGGCACTCGCCTGGCTTGATCCTCATTTCCAATTTCCGGATTCCGGCTTTTCACTCGAAGCAACGATCGATGCGCTGATTCAGCGTGCGTTGACCCAAGCTGGCGGGAATGTCTCGGCGGCGGCGCGTCTGCTCGGCGTCTCGCGCGATTACTTGCGTTACCGACTGAAAGAGGACGCCGAACGCGACACCTAGCATTGCTCTGTCGAGTATCTCAAAAAAGGCCGTGTTTTCAATTTCACGTATTAAGTGAAAAGACCTCTGGAGATTCGGGTTTCGAAGGCAGGTGGCCGAGCAAAGTAGTTCTCGTACGCTGCTGCCTCTTTGCTTCGATGGCTTTGGGGCAAGGTTCCCACAACGCCGGATCGTTTTGGGTGTAGTTTCCCAAACTGAAGACAGCCGTCGGTGCACAACATGCACGCTTAGTCCTTGACCATGAGTGCATAGATGCCGGGTTGGCGAACTGGCATGCGCTCTGCAAAGGAAAGGTGTCGATGTCTCCAATCCGCTTCACCATGAAATCAACCTATCGAACTCTCGTCTTTGCTG
>DAITQE010000787.1:0-1921 GCA_036833235.1 Opitutus sp. | reverse complement strand
CCGATGCGCCTCGCGCAAGGCGTGCCGATAGAGCTCGTGCCATTCCGGCGAGAGGAATTTCACCGCATCCGGAATCGGCTCGCCCGGCTTTAAATTCGCAGAGTTCACGAGGAGCACCTCGCCAATTCCTTTCGCAGCGAATTCCTCGAGATCGCGCGTGATCCCCTGCTTGTTCACCCGACCGTCGAGCCACCACCAATAACAACCCGGTCGCGCGGCAGCCGGCGGCGAAGCGAAATCATGGCGCAGCGCGTCGCTGGCGGCGGCCGACTGCGTAACGAGAGAAACGCCCAAAAACACCGCTAGCAGGGAGAATTTTTTTTCGATCAAATGCATAAATAAAAATCTGACGCCGTGTTTCGAGCGGCATGGGCATTCCGCCTATGATCATCACGGGCGAGACGCCCGTGCCACGCACTGAGAAGTCACATCAGCATACGCGAATGGTCTCGATGCCGAGCAGCCGGCCGAGTTTTTCGATTTTTGCTCCAACCCGGCCCACCCCAACCGCGCAATGATGCGCGGGCCCCTGCGCGTTCCAGCGGTTGACGAATTCACGCGCGCCAATCGAAAAACGATAACGGCTGTTCGTGTTGCCAATTTCGAGAATTGGGCCGGTCACGGATTCGCCTTCAGCGCACAACAGCGCGATCCGGCCGTCCGCCTGCTCGATCACAGAGAGCAACGTAACCGGGCCGCGCTTCACCGACATTTCAACCGACAGCCCGCGACCCACTTTTCCATGAAAGACTTTCAACGGGCGCACTTTGGTTTTGCCCTCGGCGATGGCGATATGGCCCGGACCGTCGTGGCCCATCAGAACGACATCATCCGCAAAATCCATCGCGTAGTACTCCGTGAACGAACCGCCGGCTCCGAAAGTGTCCATGATCTTCATCGCCTGGACGTTTTTGATTTCGTACTCGCCCGCGACCGGCACGTTGCGGGCGGTAAGCAGCGAATTACCGAGAATGATCGAGCTGATCGCGTCTTCATTCTCCGCATTGCCAGTTCCCATGTAGTAGTACGCCAGCGAGCCGAGGTCGTGCGTTCGCACAAGCGCATCAAGCGCGACCGAGGTGCGAGCGGCCTGCTCCAATTCCACGACGCCGCAATCGCGTTGGACATCGAATACACGCCGAAATTCCGCCACCCGCGACCGGATCTGGCGGACGGTAGCCGCGCGGCGCAACGCGGCGAGTTCGTCCACTTCGACGATCTCCATGTGACCGCCAAACGTCGCACACTGCCGCGTGATGTCGGTCGCGATATCCAGCATGCCGCCGTAGTAGTGACCCATGAGCCCTAGCCGGTTATGCGCCATGACGTGAGCCACGCGCGCGGCCTCGATCCACGCGTCGACTTCGTTCCAGCAGATCGGGTCGTCGTGCAGCATGCCAGTGATCTGATGAAACGTGATCCCGGCGCGCTTGAACACATTCGCGATCTCCGGAACCGGACACGCCGCACAATGTGCGAGCCACTCGCCCGTCATCGCCGTGCGGTCGGACATCCGGTTGAACGCCGCGTAGTCGATCGCCGGCGCCGGCTGCAGATTGAGCACGACCACCGGCACGCGCGCCCGCTGCACGACCGGCAACACTGTCGAAGAAAGCGCGTAGGTTGTGACGTGAAGAAAAATGACATCCACATCTTCGCGACGGAACTGATGGCCGACTTCAAGCGCTTTCGGCGGAGAATCGATCAACCCAAGATTGACGATCTCGATATTGGTCCGCTGCAGGCGTTTTTCCACGACTTGCAGGTAGCCTTCGAGGCGTGATTTGAGCCCTTTGAATTGCGTCCAGTAGGCCTCGAGGCCGATGCCGAAAAGGCCGACGCGAAGTTTGGGTTTCATAAAAATGGAAAGAGAATTCTCAATCGTGACTGCGGGTATTGTTGCGCACGCCTAAGCCGGAAC
>DAITQE010000786.1:0-1928 GCA_036833235.1 Opitutus sp. | reverse complement strand
CAATCGCGCCAGCAAGCTGGCAGCCTACAAAATACGATTCCAAAACAAAAGACCTTGGCCGGCCCGGGCACTCCATCTCGAATGCGCTACGAGTCGGTGGAAGGCGAAGTGCGTGGATATGCGAGCGGGCTAGAGTGGGGACGGAGCCTCGCGTGGGCGCTGGGATCGCCGGTGGGGGGCGGAGCCTCTTCTATGGCGGCCGGCGGGCTGTGTAATTCGGCAGCGAAGCGTTGAACCGGCGGCGGTGGCGCCGGTCTGTGCGAGCATGTCTCGGCCGCCGGAAACCGCTTTCGCCGAAACCCTGCGAGCCCTTTGGCGTGCGCTACACCGGGCGTGGGTCTTCTCCCGGGCCACCGTATTGATTGTCGCGGTGCTGGTCGTGGCGCTGATCGCGATGCGCGTCGCCCTGCCATATATTTTGCGGCACGCGATCAACGCCCGCCTCGCTAAAATTCCGGCTTATGAGGGGCGCGTCGAATCAGTGGA
The DNA here is from genome assembly GCA_036833235.1 of Opitutus sp. Taxonomy (GTDB): domain Bacteria; phylum Verrucomicrobiota; class Verrucomicrobiia; order Opitutales; family Opitutaceae; genus Opitutus. Next base: position 1,442 of record DAITQE010000786.1, on the reverse strand, counting down.
CGTCGCGGTCTGGCGCGGCGCATATGTGCTCGATGGGGTGCGGATCGCGAAGCGCGGCGCAAATGGAGCCGAGCCGTTCTTCGCGGCGCGCGAAATCGATTTCTCGCTCGCCTGGCGCGAGCTTTTTCACCGCAAATTCGTCAGCGACATCGTGGCTGATGAGGCGGAGCTAAATTTCGTGAAAGGGCCCTCGCCGGCGCAGAGCCAACTCAAGGCTGACCGCCGCTGGCAGAGCGTGATCCAGGACATTTTTCCAGTCGATATCACGCATCTCCAGATCGAGAACAGTCGCCTGCACTACCTCGACAAAACTGCCGATCCAGTCGTGGATCTCTACGTCGATCACATGAAATTGCTGGCGACGGGCCTGCAAAATCGTCCTGCCGATGTCGGCGAGGAATTTCCCGCGGCGCTGGTGGTGGAGGGGGATTCGATTGGACACGGCCGCTTGTTTATCTCGGGCCGGGGGGGAACCGCTCGCGGACAAAGCGCATTTCGAACTGTTGATGCGTCTCGAAAGAGTTTCATTGCCGGCGCTCAATCGATTTTTGCGCGCGTATGGCAACGTCGATGTGAAGTCGGGGGATTTTCAGCTCTACGTCGAGGTGGCCGCGCACAACGGCCGGTTCGAAGGCTACGCGAAACCGTTTTTCACGCGGGTCGAGTTCACCGACTTCGACACGAAAGGAAAAACCGTGGTGCAGAAAATCTGGCAGCTCGCGGTGAGCGGACTGGTGAAGCTGTTTAAAAACAAGGAACGCGACCAGCTCGCCACGCGCATCCCATTCGCGGGCGAATTCGGCAGTACGACCGTCGGCGTGTGGGCGACGATCACGAGCATGCTCCACAATGGTTTTATCAAGGCGCTGCCGACTGCGCTGGAGCACAGCGTGAAAGCGGATAAGATTCCGCCGCCAGGCCAACCGCTGCCGCTGCCCGCGTCTCAGGGCGCGGCTGCACCGCAGCCGGAGAAGGAGCAGCCGAAGAAAGAGGCGGCACCCATCGATTCGGCGGGGGAGAAGAAGTGATCTTGGTTGCGTTACACTCCTGCTGAATACCACTTCAACACGCGTAATGCGCGGAGCGTGTTCCACCGGCTTGGGCGGCCGACGCCGTCGTCCATCTTGACCGGCATCTGGCCGGAGTGCCGAGTCTCGAGCGGCCATCGGCCTTCGTCGTCGCACTTGGAGGCGACCAAATTGATCGCCTCGGCCACGCGCTCGTCGGGGGCGACGCCGGCGCGGCGCAGATATTCGAGTCCTCGCAGCACGTCGTAGTGCCACCAGGTCGGGAAGGCGAAGCGGGTCCAGTTGTGATTCCCTTTTCGGTCAGTGATTACTTCGCCGGTTGACAAGCTTCGGAACATGCGACGCTCGAGAAGGTACTCCTGCCCGCGGAGACGGGCCCCGGTCACCTCCGGGCTGGCTCCGACGGACCGTTCG
>DAITQE010000785.1:354-1935 GCA_036833235.1 Opitutus sp. | reverse complement strand
CGTCATCCGCCCGCGTTGCCTCCTCCTCGACGAACCGCTCTCGAACCTCGACGCCAAACTCCGCCTCGAAATGCGCACCGAGATTCGCCGCGTCTGCAAGGAATTCGGCCTCACCGCCATCTACGTCACCCACGATCAAAAGGAAGCCCTCTCCATCTCCGACCGCATGGCCATCCTTGAAAGCGGACGGGTTTTGCAGGTTGGAACGCCGCGCGAAATTTATCGCTGTCCCGCGACGAAGACCGTGGCCCACTTTATCGGCGAAACCGATTTCATCGAAGGGCGCGTCGCTGGGTTGGAGAACGGCCGAATCGTGGTCGATACGACGATCGGACGTTTCGAAGGCGTGGCGGGAGATCCATCTGCGACAATGAGGAGCGGCGACGCGGTCACGCTCTCGGTGCGTCCGGAGTGCTGGAGATTTGGGTACGAGGCGTCGGCTAAGAATTCAGTTAAAGGACGAATCGGAGAAGCGACTTATCTTGGCGAAATTGCGCAGTATGAATTTGTCGTCGACGCTGTGACGCTGAAAATCTTCGAGCTGAATCCGCAGTTCGTTGATCAATCGGCACGCGGCGAACTTTTCGCGAGCGCCGCCATTGAAGATGTCGTGGTGCTTGCGAAGTGAAGCCGATCGAGCAGGACCGACGGCGAATCATGGGAGCGCGGACGCCGCAACGGGTCTGTAGTAGCGCAGGCTTCCAGCCTGCATCAGAGCAGGCAAGATGCCCGCGCTACTTTTGCCTGTTACTGGCGCGACGTGACCCTTGCGGACGAGGGCGTCCGCGCTCCCAAGGATGTTAAAGCGCGCAATCATCATCCTGGCATTGGTGTTTACGGTGACGCTGCCGTTTTTGCTTCGGCCAAAACAACGTTCTCCTGAGCACGCGGACGAAACGTTAGTGGTTATCACCCCGCACAACGAAGCGATCCGGCTGGAGTTTGGCGCGGGCTTTCAGCGCTGGTATCACGCGAAAACCGGACGTACCGTCGCGCTCGATTGGCGGGTGGTGGGGGGAACCAGCGATATCGGGCGATTTCTCGAATCGGAATACGTGGCGGCTTTTCGCATCGAGTGGACGAAGCGGTTGCACCGGCCCTGGAGCACGGAAGTGCAGGCCGGTTTCGCAAATCCCCAGTTGGCGACCGATGCGCCGGCCGTCGCAAAAGAGGCGCGGGCGGCGTTTCTTGCGTCCAACGTTTCCTGCGGGATCGATGTTTTCTTCGGTGGCGGCAGCTACGATTTCGAGCAAGAGGCGGATGCGGGGCACATCGTGTCAACGCGGGTGATCGCACGTCATCCGGAATGGTTTCGCGACGAGGTCATCCCGATGAATTTTGCGGGCGAGCAATATTGGGATGAGCGGGGAATGTGGGTGGGCAACGTGCTGAGTAACTATGGAATTCTTTTCAACAAGGATTCGCTGCAGCGCCTCGGCGTCGCGCGTCCGCCACGCCAGTGGAGCGATCTGGCTGATCCGCGTTATGTCGGCCAGGTGGCGCTCGCTGATCCAACGAAAAGCAGTTCCATCGCGAAAGCGTTTGAGAACATTATCCAGCAGCAGATGCAGCGACGCCTCG
>DAITQE010000785.1:0-344 GCA_036833235.1 Opitutus sp. | reverse complement strand
GCTGCGCTCCGCTGATCCGGCCTCGGCAGCGCGCGATCCGGCGTCGTTGGAAGCGCAGGCGATTCGCGAAGGGTGGCTCGCTGGGTTGCGACTGCTGCAACTAATCGGAGCCAATTCGCGGTACTTCACCGACTCGTCGCAAAAGCCACCGATCGATGTTTCGCAAGGCGACTGTGCGGCAGGAATCTGCATCGATTTCTACGGGCGCTCGCAGGCCGAGGTGACGCAGCAACGGAGCTCCGGAGAATCACGGATCGGCTTCGTGACGCCGCGTGGTGGAACAGTGAGTTCCGTCGATCCCATCGCGCTGTTGCGCGGCGCGCCTCACCGCGACGTCGCGGAAG
>DAITQE010000784.1:235-1936 GCA_036833235.1 Opitutus sp. | reverse complement strand
CGGTGCAATTCTGCGGCTCGATGCTGGCGTGCGAGATGAACGGATACGTGTACGAGGCCTCGACGGTCTTTGCCGCCGAAGCGAGGGCGGCTGGGACATCGCCATCTTTGCGGAGCGTGGTGCCGCCGGGTTGCTTGGAAAGCTCGGAAGCCTTCGTGACAAAGCCGTCCCAGCTTTCCGTGGAGACCTTGCCTTCGTCCCACACGACCTTGAGCTGCTTGCGCGCGCTGAACGCGGACCACGTGGAGTCTGCGACGATGGCGACGCCAGGGACGAGCCCGCGAATGTCCGAGGTGCCCTCGATCACGAACGCGTTGCGTACGCCCGGCAGGGTTTTGATGCGATCGAGATTGGCGCTGACGACCTTGCCGCCGAACGCGGGGCATTTTTCGAAAATGGCGTAGAGCATGCCCGGCAGTTTCGTGTCGATGCCGAAAAGGTGCTGGCCCGTGACGACCTTCGGGTTGTCCACCCCGCCGATGCGCGTGCCGAGGAGCTTGTACGTTTTAGGATCTTTCAGGGCGACCGATTTGGCATCGGGCGCGGGGAGCGTGGCGGCGGTCGCGACGAGTTCGCCGTAGTTGAGCTTTTTTCCGGAGCTCCGGTGATGCACCGCGCCGCCGGAGGTTTCGCACTCGCTCGCCGGGACGCTCCAAGTCTGTGCGGCGGCGGCGATGAGCATCGCACGCGCGGTCGCGCCGAGGCGGTGAAAATTTTCGTAGTTGTTCGGCGTCGAGGTGCTGCCGCCGGCGCTCTGGTTACCGTAAATCGGATCGAGATCTCCTTGCTGGATGACGACGTCCTTCCACTCCACGTCGAGCTCTTCGGCGATGATCATCGGCAGGGAGGTTTTGATGCCCTGGCCGATTTCGGGTTGTTTCGAGATGAGCGTGACCACGCCATTCGGCGCGATGCGGATAAAGGCGTTGGGTTTGAATTCGCCGGCTGCGATGCCGTCGGAGGCGTTGACGATTTCGGCGCTGAACGCGCGACCGGCGGATTTGAGATAAAAGCCAAGGAGCAGACCTCCGCTGGCGACGGCGGAAAGTTTGATGAAACCACGGCGGTCACAGACCGCGACGGAAGATGCAGAAGAGGCGTTGGTGTTCATTTGGCGCCCTCCTTCGCTGACGTTTGCGGGAACGCTGGCTCGACGGTGCTGGTGGCAAGTTCGGCGGCACGCTTGATTCCGGCGCGGATGCGGAGATAGGTCGCACACCGACAAAGGTTGCCCGCCATCGCGTCGTTGATGTCGCTGTCGGTGGGCTGAGGCGTTCGTTTCAGCAATGCGGCTGCGGTCATGATTTGCCCGGCTTGGCAATAACCGCATTGGGCGACGTCGAGCTCACACCATGCTAGTTGCAGCGGGTGGAGATGTTCGCTGTCGGCGGCAAGACCTTCGATGGTCGTTATCTTCATCCCCGTCGCGGTTGAAACCGGTGTCAGGCACGCGCGGGTCGGGACGCCATCGAGGTGAATGGTGCATGCGCCGCACTGGCCGATCCCGCATCCAAATTTTGTGCCGACGAGATCGAGACTATCGCGAAGAACCCAAAGAAGCGGAGTGTCGGCTGCCACGTTCACGCTCCGCGACTGACCGTTTACATTCAGAGTGAATTTACTCATGGGGAAAGTGCGTTTGAGAAGCTCGCGATTGGATCGGGGGACCCGTTGAGTTCGCAAGATGTCGCGGTGAAATCC
>DAITQE010000784.1:0-225 GCA_036833235.1 Opitutus sp. | reverse complement strand
CGTCAACCGACAGACGCGGATCGATCGGAAAAGTTGCGCGCCGACTTTCGAAGAATTTCGAGACAAACACGAAACGACTCGATAGCCCGCTAATCAGGCGAACGGATGAACACCGCCTGTTAGTCATTGCGCGGGAGGTTTGCCGGACGCAGCCATCTAGCAAGAATTTCAGCTGGATGGCCACGTCGCTTCGCTCCTCGCAATGACAAGGCCTTGTTGATTTGC
>DAITQE010000783.1:0-1953 GCA_036833235.1 Opitutus sp. | reverse complement strand
GTCATCAATCCGATGACCGCAACCTATTTTTTCAATCGGGAGATGATCATCACCGGCGGCAGCGCGAAGATGTGGGAATGGGAAAAGAGTCTTTACAGCGTGCTCAGCCGCAATGCCCGCCCCGCGAAAGATTATTACCAAATCACCCCGTCGCAGATTATCGAAATCGGGCTGCCGCTGGAGTTATAAACAGAGTCGGTTCGCATAATGGCGAGAGAGAGAGACCGGCGAAAACTCTGCGATTCTTGGAGTGAACTGTAGGTTGCGCGCTCGCCGCGCAACGTACAGTTCTGACGGTTTTGTTCGGCGGCCAAGCGCGTCCTACCCTCACCGATACCAATCCTGTCGCGTCAGCGGCAGATCGACGCGTCCGCTCGCCGTGGGCTTCGCGAGCAAACTCTGGTAAATCGCGAGATCGCCGTGATCAAATCCATGGGCGGATCCAGCAAGATATACTCTCCAAATCCGGTACGTTGCCTCGTTGACGAACTGTAGCGCTCGTTCATGTGCCGCTTCCAGCCTCCGCACCCAATGACGCAACGTCAGCGTATAGTGCTCGCGCAAATTTTCGACGTCACGCACTTCGAAACCTGCCTCCGCTGCCGCCGCCAGCGTGAGCGGTAATGGCGGAATGTCCGAATCCGGAAAAATGTAGGCGTCCACAAACGATGGCCCGCGGAATCGATCCGCCTGACCTCCTTCTCCGAGCGCGTGATTGAGAAATACACCGCCTGGCCGAAGCAACGCCCACGCGCTCTTGAAATACCCAGGAAGATTTTCCCGACCGACGTGCTCGGCCATGCCAACACTCACAACAGCGTCGAATCCTTCAGAGGCATTCACTTCCCGATAGTCACGCAGCTCGATCGACACGCGATTCATCAAACCAGCGTCGCGTACCCGCACCTGCGCCAGCTCCGCCTGTTGGGCGCTCAAGGCCCTCCGAGGCACACCAAGATGATTGATAAAGCGAGGGTGCCGCGGCTGTCCGCGGCGGACCTCCGTTTTCCCGCGGACGAGAATATTTTAATGCGACTGGCTCAATAATACAAACGCATGTCGATCTTCCGCAGGGGAAAACGATTCACGGCGTCGCTGAGGCCAGCAATTCCTCCGGCACTTCACGCGCGCGATGTGAGGTCAGCTCGTCGAAATCGCCTCTGAGATATTTCAGCACGAATCGCTCGCGTTCGATTTCGTGGCGGGTGCGCACCCCCAGGCGACGCAACAGCGGCAGCGGTGGACACCAACCCTTCGTGGCGTGGAGTAACAGAAAACCAAGCACGCTCCCCGCCAACAGTAACCCACGCGTATGGCCTCGCGCCGCAAGCAAGATGCCACTCAGGGCCAGACTCGACGCATTTGCTTCCAGCACTCGCTCGATATCCCATTCCACATCCAGCGCACCGATACGCTGGGAAATCAGGTTTTTCGGTGCGTAGGCAAACCGCTCCACTGTCTGCCGAATTTGATCATCGATTTTCGCGTTCACCTCGCGTGAGGTATTTCGACGAACGCGATCCGTCTCCATTGAGCTTGGGTTCATCCGGGAACATAACCCGGTCACTCTCCCGCGCTATCGGGCGCTCTCCGGCGTCGCAAATCGGGAGAAGGTTGATGACGCGCACGCCGGACAATTCCAGCATCGAACTGCCGGGGTCGGAACCGCCCAAAAGGCGGTCGGTCCGTATTCAGCTGGCATCTTACTCCTCCACGTCACGTAGGAGAGTCAGCGGGTACGGAGGAACTTTCGGGCGTTTTCGTAATCTGTGAGTGATCGCACGGCGAACCCGTAATCCCATCTGATCCATGTCCTCTTCTCGCATTCCGAAATCCACGCGTTCAGCCGCTAACGAGAAAACGTTCCATATCGGCAAAAAAACAAAGATGGGAGCGTCGGGCGCCGTGGTCGGTGCGATCCTCCCCGTGGCCGTGGTGGCGAGCCCCGACGGC
>DAITQE010000782.1:0-1964 GCA_036833235.1 Opitutus sp. | reverse complement strand
ATCGTCGAGCAACGTCCAACTCGCCGTGGCGTGGCTGAGTGGGGTAGCGCCAAAATGTGCGACCTCAACGTCCGCGATGAAATTCTCGTCGGTCGTGAACACGCGTTTGTCGAGCCGGGCGAGCGGGACCGTGCTGTTGCAGAACCGGCGGAATTCCTGCGGCGTGATGTAACCTTTCTCCTCCCAAAAAGTATCGAGCACGCCGACCAACGCCGTGCCCTGGCCCGGAAAATCGCTGAGTCCCAGCAATTGAAAACCGCCCATCCCAGGCGTGCGCAACGCCGACTCGATATCCTCCTTGTAGCACAGCGCCTGAAGTTTGCCGGACGCGATGAGAAAGTCATGCGCCTGCTGGCCGAGGCCGTGCGCTTCGAGCGTTTCGCGGAAGATTTCAAAATTCCGTGGCTTCAGATATCCAGTGTATTTCGGCATTTCACCGAAATTCGGATACACGCACCACTGGCCGATTTCGTGGCTCACGACGGGGACGGTGCGCTCGTTGATGAAGTCGCTGTAGTCCGTGCGCGTTTCGGGCGGTTGGTGATTGATGCGCGAAGCGAGGCCTTCGCCCCAATGCTGGATGCGCGGTTCGGAGCGCACGTGATAATCGTTTTCCGGCACTTCGGGCCAGCCGGCGCCGGCGGTGTAGAGTCGGCGCGGATCGGCGGATTTGTTGCGAGTGATCCAGGCGGACAACCAGGCTTCGTGGTGCGGACCAGCCGGTTCGTTGCACGCGCAGAGTGCGATGAACGAGGGGTGATTTCCATAAGCCTGCAGGATGCGCGTAGTCTCTGCGTTCATCCAGGCATCGACGGGTTTGCCGTCGCCCAGGGTCGTGCTGCTGTTGGGCCAGGAGGCGACCTCAACCTGAAGATAAACACCGAGTTCATCGGCCGCGATAAAAGCGGCTTCGGGCGGACACCATGAATGGAAGCGGATGTGATTGAGTCCATGCGCGCGGATTGTGCTGAGTTCCTGTTTCCAGCTCGCGAGATCGGTCGGCGGATGACCGGTGCGGGGAAACGCGGCGCAATCGAGCGTGCCGCGGAGGAAGAGAGGGCGACCGTTGATTGTGAGTTGGCGACCTTGGGCGGCGATCTGGCGCACACCGAAAGTCAACCCCTGCCGCTCCGTAAACGATGTCCGCTCGATCGTGCCGTTAATGCCCACAGTGAGTCGATAGACGGCCGGCGTGAATTCGTCCCAAGCGCGGAGCTGCGGTCCGAGCGGCAATTCGATTTCAAACGACTGACGGTCGGCCGCCGTGTCAAAACTCGTCGAAACGGAGTGGGTGCCGAGGGCGACGGCGCCCGCACCGGCTTCGATATCGAAGGAGATTTTTCCGCGGACCTGACGGCCGGTCGCGTTGCGCAAGACGCCGCGCACGCGCGCGCGACGCGTGGCAAGTTCCGGGTAAACTTCGACTGCTTCGGTCCAGACGGGTGCGGACGCGCTGAGTTCGATCCGGCCGACAATGCCATTCCAGTTGCCCTGCGTATGATCGGAAACGCTGTGCGAATTTTCCCCGATGTCAGGATCGAACGTGTTGTCGACGCGGATGGTCAATGTGTGGCGCCCGGGCGTGACGTTGACCCCGAGCTCGTAAACGTGCGCGACAGAGAGGGCGTCGTTGGTGCCGAGCTCGCGGTCGTCGAGCCAGACGGTTGTTTTCCAATGCGGGCGCTCGAGCGTGAGGATGATGCGCGTGCCTTTCCACGCAGCGGGAATTTCGACGTCGCGTTGAAACCAGGCGGCGCCGGTGTAGTGGGTTTCTGGTTGCAGCCAAAACGGCACCTTGATGTGGCCCGGCTCACGATACGGCGCGTATTCGGGTTTGGTGAACCAGGAACGATCGACGATCAGGCCCGTCCACTTGGTATCGACGGTGATCGGATCGCCGATGCGATTGTCCTCCAGAGAGCCCGGCAGGGCAATTTCGCCGGAGAGCGTGCGGGTCGCCCATT
>DAITQE010000781.1:0-1979 GCA_036833235.1 Opitutus sp. | reverse complement strand
GAATTGGGCATCACCAGCAAAGCGAGCGAGGCGAGAATCGCGCCGGTCAAAAAATAGGGTTTCCGGCGTCCCAGCCGGTTCCAGGTCTTGTCGCTCATGTAGCCGACGATCGGCTGCACCAGCAATCCTGAGACGGGACCGGCGATCCACAAAATGGGAATCTCGTCCACTTTCGCCCCGAGCGTCTCGAAGATCCGACTGACGTTCGCATTCTGTAACGCGAAGCCGAACTGAATGCCCACATAGCCGAAGCTCATGTTCCAGAGCTGCCAAAAACTTAACCGGGGTTTTTTGCGCATGGGGCTATTTCGCACGGGGATATTTTTATGCCGAGGTAAATGGAGGCGTCAGGAGGCCGCCGCGTTTGGCACGAATCAACCGGCTGATTTCAGCGATGCTCGTGTCACCGAGATCCGTCACGACCAGGTCGGCGCCGTGGTCGCGGAGCTCGCGCGCGTTGTTTTCCCGGGCGACACCAATGACGAGGGCGAAGCCTCCCTTCGCTCCGGCTTCCACTCCCGTCGCCGCGTCCTCGACGACGATCGACCGGGCGTTGGAAACGCCGAGGTTGGCGACGGCCGTGGTAAAAATATCGGACTCCGGCTTGCCCTTGAGTCCCCGTTTGGCGGATACAACGCCGTCGATGACGGTGGCAAACAGATGCGCCGTGCCGGTCTTCTTCAAGATCACCGCGGAATTCTTGCTCGACGTAGCCAGCCCGATCTTTATTCCGCGTAGCCGCATCTCACAAATTAAGGCGATCGTGGAATTGAAAAGACCCACGCCTTCTTGCTCGATGATCAGGTTGAAAAGCTCATTCTTCCTGTTGCCGAGTCCGCACACGGTCTCGCTGCGCGGCAGATCTTCCGGCGAACCCAGAGGCAGCTGGATCCCTCTCGATTTCAAAAACGCTTCGACGCCTTTGTAACGCGGCCGGCCATCCACGTAGGCGAGATAGTCGTGCGCGTGAGTGAATTCACTGAACAGCTCGCCGCGGCTGACCTCGCGGACTCGGAGGTATTCGTCGAACATCCGCTTCCATGCCGAGGAATGAACCGAAGCGGTCTGCGTGATGACTCCGTCCATATCGAAGATTGCGGCCTCGAAATGGGGGGCAGAATCTTCGACGGCCTGGCGAGCGCGGAAGGTCGGGACATGGCGGCGCGCATTTGCGTCGGATTGGTCGTAGGCGGATGCCACTGAAGTTGATGGCGTAATGTTGGAATGAGTGAGGCGGTGCACGGCAAAGCGACTCCACGATGTGAGCGCCTCCGCTGCGCACCGCCTGGTTCGGGTTGCCAACCGCACCCCTGCGGTTGGCAAAACGGCAGCCAAGACTCGACTGGTGCCCGAATCCCGCGAACGGTTTAAATCATCGAGCGCGGCTCAGGAATCAGAAGTTGAAGGTGTTGGTGAGAGTGAACGTCTGCACGGGGGCGATCCGATAGCCTGCCGGCGTGCCGGCGGGTTGTCCGGCGATCGGACCTTGGACGGTGATTGGAATCAGATCGTCGCCCTTGAAGGCGTTCCGGACGTTGAGCTGGACGTGCCAGTCGATTTTGCTCGTCAGCCTCCGCCGGTAGCCCAGCCACAAATCGACGTTCGTCTCGCTGGGTCCCTTGTAGGGATTGGCGAGGTCGTAGCCGTACGTGGCCGGCGATGCGGAGTCACCAGTCGGCGGATACCCAATGGTAACGTCGCTCTGGTAGCGCAATCCACCGCCATAGTTGACGCCCTTCAGAAGGCCCGTGGTGATATCGTAGTTGGAGATGAGATTGAAGCGCCACTCGCGGAGTTCCGGCACGTTGGTGTTTTCGAGTAGCTTGCGGCTCGCCCAGTCGACACCGGTCTGATTAAGTTGGGTGTACAAAGCGGCCCCGGCGCGCGGAACGTCGGCCGTGCCCCACCAGTAGTGAAGCTGGCCCGCAGGGCCTTGCATATCCTTGATGATAATGTTCATCAGCTTGTTCAACGCGTCA
>DAITQE010000780.1:0-1983 GCA_036833235.1 Opitutus sp. | reverse complement strand
TCACGCGATATTTCTACAGCGATCCCTCGCCGAACCAGAAAATTGCGGCGCTGGCCCCCGCGGTCCTTCGACTGGCAACTGAGGGCGATCACACGGCTCGTGAACTGATTCTCGAATCGGCGAAAGAACTTTTGGATCTGGCCGGTCGCGTCATGACGAAGCTGTTTCCGAATACACCGGCTGACGCTCTGCGCGCCGGTCTTAGCGGTCCGATTCTCACGCATCTTGTCGTGCAACAGGAACTCGTCCCGTTTTCCCCGTTACCCCTGCTGCCGGTCGTCGGCACGCCAATCGAAGGGGTGAGACGGTTGCTCCTGCGCGAAATCGCGTAATGGATGTGAGTCCGCGGCCGCGGAGTGACCGTTTGCGGCACGCTTTCCCCTTTTCGAGACTGCGGAGGGACGGGCACTTGGGCCTGTATTATGAATGATCGCCGGGATGGCCTTGTACCGCCCGCAAGGGACCGCGCCGCGTTCGCTTGCTGATCGGCGCAAATCGGATTTGAGCCCCTTGCCGACGCGTTGCTGGATTTCTGTTCGCCAGCGGCGCTGACTGCGTTTTGCTCGACGAATGGGATTCTTCGATCGATTTGCAGAGAAAAAACCGGAGCCGCGCCCTGTATCACCTGCGCCGGAGTCCGCCACCGGTGTTATGGCCCGATTGATCACCGCATGTGAGCGCCTTGAGGCCAAAGATTTGCCGGGCGCCATGGCGATCTACGAAGACGTGTTGGCGACGTCCGGCGATCGCGCTGACGTATTAGTGACGATCTCGGCCGACCTCGGCGTGAATGGCCATGTCCGTGAAATTATTGAACTGATCGCACCGCACTACGACGCGGATCGTCATGGTCCTGCGACCGGACTAAACCTGCTCCAAGCCTACATTGCCGTGCACGACGCTGAGGCGGCGCAGCACGTGCTGGATATCCTTTTCGCCCTTAAGCGTCCTGATCTCGAAGAGCGGCTGTATGGTTTTTCAAACGCCATCGCTGAGCTGATTCACGCCAATAAAGTTGCAGAGCGAAGCCGTGGTGGCGCGACCGGGCCGGCGGCGGAAGACACGAAAGTTAACCTCGTAAGCATCAGCAAACCGATCTGGTTCTATGGTCTCGAGCCATTAGCCGAGCAGATTCTACCTCCGAAAAACGGACGCCTGCGGCACGTCGCATTTGCCCAACTCGCAACCCCTGGCATCCCTGATGTGCTCGCTGCCGCCGCGCTCCCCGAAGACGAACTGGGGCGGCTCAGCCGCGCGTTTCCGCTATGGCTGGCGGAGACATTCTATTTTTCGCCGCACTATTCGCCCGTAGCCGTTGTCGGCTTGGTAAGTCAGCACTATTCCCTGTTTGGCGGTGAGTGGACGATCGATAATTTGCGACAGCTCGTCGAGACGACCAAAGGATCGCTGGACTATATTTTCACCGGTGCGCTCCGCCAAGTCGCCGGAGATTATGAAATGGTGGTGCGCGTTTGGGAGGTGAAGAAGTTCCGTGAGCGAAAACAATTCACCGCGCGCTGGACTCCTGCCACGATGGATGCGGAACTCGCCAAACTCCACGAGCAGATCCGGCTATTCATGGAATGGACGCCCGAGAAAATTGGGCTGCCCTACGCGCCGCCAGCTTCGCCGCGCGCGTGGCTTGATACACTGGGTGCATCGCTCGCGCTTTTTTTGGGGGAGAAAAATCTCCTGCCCAAAGAACAAATTATCGTGCCTGACAGCCTTCTCGCGCGGGCCGCTTCCGACGCGGCAGGTGGCGAAGCGGCCTCACTTGCGTTCCTCACGTTACGCAATCGCGCCGAACGACAGGGAATTGCCGCGCGCCTCGAGGCAGCGCTGTCGAATTCACCGCTGATCGCCCAAGCCGGACAGCTCTGATCTTGGACGCCAGCGTCTTGGAGAAATCCGGTCGCCGTCGACTCGAGGGTCGTTAGTCTCTTCGTTTCATGCATCCATCCACGGCCGATCTTCGTATTCGTG
>DAITQE010000779.1:0-1991 GCA_036833235.1 Opitutus sp. | reverse complement strand
AGACGTGCCCGCGTTGGCGGAATTTCCGCTGACGGCGCCTATTGCGGACAGCGTTGAGGAGACGTGTGCGACCGCGGATTTGCCGCGATTCATTCTCGATCTCCGAGAATCGAACGATGCGGCGTCGCCCGCGTGGTGGTTCAACCTGCCGCGACCGCATCGAATGATTGGCGCCATGGAGATGGTGGGGCGAACGCAGTTCCAGACGCGCACCGTAGGACAGGAGTATGATTTTCTGATCTGGCTGGATGAGGTCCGGGCAGCGGTGGCGCTGCGATCAAAGTGAAGGCGAGGGAGGGAGAAGAACACGAGACCTGAGAGAACGCGAGAGAGTGAGACGGCGGCGTAAGCCGATCTTGAAACGAATTGAACAATGTGGCCGCGAGCGTGAGCGAGTGGAGGTTCGAGCCCGGAATTTCTAACCGCGAATGGGCGCGAAGAGACTCGAATGGACTGGAGATGGAATTCATCAATGCTTTTGACATCCACTTGCTCACGCTCGCGGCTACACAGGACACGAATGCATCCACTCGCTCACGCTGTGGCTACGAGCTGGTATTAGAGCGTTCGGCTTTTTGCGCCTTTTTGTGGCCAATCCGAAATTGTGGTTCGATGGATTGATCCGCGTTAATCAGCGTAATCCGTGGTTAGAGGATCGGGTAATTGACGCGGCCCGCTCGGAGGTCGCCTTACCTCGTGTTGATTCGTGGTTCACCCGCCGACCGACAGACGCGCGAACTTGCCTCGGACTCAGTCGTGAATCTTACCGAGCAGCCGCCCGAGATATTTTTTCGCGTAGAGCGCACAGCGTTCGCGGACGATTGATTCCGGCAAACCGCGTTTGAATCCTAACTCCGGCGCCACCGTCACGACTGTTCCCGCCTCTGGATTGATGATGATCCAGGCGAGAATTTGCCGGAGTTCGTCGCGTCCGTATCGCGCCTGAAGTTCATCGAAGATCAGCCGGCCAATCTCCGCTTCGCGCAGATCCGCGAAGACATCCGCGATCGCTGCAACGCTAAGAAGATTGCGGACCGATTGGGCGGGATCGCTGAGCCGGCCCGGCGGCCAGGTTTTAAGCTGTATTGCAATTTCACGCACACGGCCTGCTTCGCGCGCATTTTTGAAGGGCGGTGCCAGCCGGGTCGCAAGCTCGTTGTCGCCCGGGAGATCGTCGTAAGTAATCTGATTCATCTGATCGTCCGTGATCGCTTGGTAGTTGTCGCGGGCGGCTGTGACTGGCTGCAGACGTCCGGTCGATAATGCGGCGGCTCCGACAATGACCCAGGTCAACAACGCTGCGGCAATCCAGCCGCGCACCGGCGCACCTGCCCGCGGACCTGCGTCCCAGCGAAAGAGCTTGATACCGATGCAGCCGGCGGACGCGCCGATGGCGGCGAGCGCGAGCAACGCGAATCCACTGCCGCGCAGGCCGTGCGGATCTGAAAAAGCGTGCTGCACGACCTCGACGGCATACCGACCGGGCATGAACCCGGCGACTTGCTGCGCCCATGCGGGCAGAATTCCAAGGGGAACCCCAACGCCTCCAATTATGATCATCGGAAGAAACAAGCACTGACCGAGCGCCTGGACGGCGGGCACGTCATTCGCCAGCGCTGCTATCAAAAGGCCGAGGCCTAAAAACGAGACCGCGACAAACAGGAACGCCAGGAGCGCGGCTCCCAGATGCAGCGGCATCGGCGTGCCGAAGATCAGTCGCGCCAGTACGATCTGGAGAACGACAGCGGAAGCGACGATGACCAATCGCGCCAACACGGTACCGGCGAGCAGGCTCACGGTGCTGATTGGCAACAGTCGATAACGCCGCCAAACCCCTCGTTCGCGTTCGGCCACCAGAGCGGTAGGAAGCCCTAATGCAGCGCTGCCCAAAATACTGATCGTGAGGAGCTGACCCATTTCGTGCAGGAGCGGCGGCGAGCTGCCGCGAAAAATACCGCCGAACGCCAGCAGAAAGAAAACAGGCATGAGGT
>DAITQE010000778.1:0-2004 GCA_036833235.1 Opitutus sp. | reverse complement strand
TGGTGAGCGATCGCCCCAGCCCTGGTGGATTCAGCGGGACATGGCTGCAAGTGGGGCACGGACGGCAAGCGCTTGCGTCTGCTTCAAGGAACTTTTATGAGAAACCGGATCAGCGGTTGGCGCTAACGGCTGTGACCGGGACGAACGGGAAAACCACAAGCACGTCTTTGATCGACGCGATGCTGCGCGCAGCCGGAAAAACAACTGCGCTGATTGGCACGATTGAGTACCATCTGGCGGGTCGTGTGCTGCCAGCCGTCAATACGACGCCCGAATCGCTGGACCTGTTCCGCATGTTTCATGAGCTGGAAGAAATGGGTGGAACGCACGCCACGCTCGAGGCATCGTCACACGCGTTGGACTTGGGCCGCATCTACGCGATGGAATTTCATACGGCTGGGTTCACGAATTTCACGCGCGACCATCTGGATTATCACCACACAATGGAAGCGTATTTCGCGGCGAAACAACTGCTATTTAAACCGCGCACCGGGCGTCCTCCACGTTTCGCGGTTCTGAACGCTGATGACGAATGGGGGCGGAAGTTGGAGCTGTCTTCGGAGACCAATGTCTTCTGGTACAGCATGCACGACGGGCCGCGCGGTACGAGGGCAGGGGCTGCGAGCGGAACCTGGGTGCGCGCGGTCGAAGTCGAGTCGTCGTTCGAGGGCTTGCGTTTCGTGGTGGAAACAGGGAGATGCGCTTCCGCGTGGAGTCGCGGCTGGTCGGGCAGATCAACGTGTATAACATGCTGCTGGCTTGCGCGGTAGCGCTGACGCACGGTTTGAGTGAGCAACAGATTCAGAAAGGATTGGCAGATTTGCAAAGTGTACCGGGCAGGTTTGAAAGGGTAGAAGAGGGACAGCCATTCATGGTTGTCGTGGATTATGCGCATACAGACGACGCGCTGCGAAATGTGATCGCAGCGGCGCGCGGCATGAATCCCAAGCGCGTGATTACGCTGTTTGGATGCGGCGGAGACCGCGACCGCTCGAAGCGGCGGCTCATGGGAATAGCAGCGGCCGAGCTGAGCGACTACGTCGTGTTGACCTCAGACAACCCGCGAAGCGAGGATCCGCTTGCGATCATGAACGACGCGAGTGTCGGTTTGACACGCCACGATACGCCTTATGTGGCAGAGCCGGACCGTGAGCGCGCGATCAAGAAGGCCATTGAGACGGCTGCTCCCGGCGATGTTGTGATCCTGGCGGGCAAAGGACACGAAACCTATCAGGTCCTGAAGGACGGACCCATTCCGTTTGATGATCGCGAGGTGGCACGTCGAGTGCTGCGCTCGTTCGGCTACGGACGCGGTACCCAGAAAGCGCGAGCGCCTGAAAAAAAGAACGCACAAGATTCATAGGCGCAGGATGGAGTTCTCGCTGGCGCAGGTCGAAGGTGCGATCCGCGTGCGAAGCTCAGGCAAGCTTGCAGATGTGCGCGTCCGTGGGTGGAGCATCGATTCGCGAACCGCCCGCCACGGTGATTTGTTCTTTGCGATCAGAGGTGAGCGGCATGATGGTCATGCGTTCACGGGTGCCGCGCTGAAACAGGGTGCGATTGCAGCAGTGGTGAGCGAGCCGGTCGCAGATGTGCATGGAACTCTGCTGGAGGTGCCGGATACCCTCGCGGCGCTGCAGCAGTTAGCACGTTGGGCGCGCCGGCAATGGGCCCGGCCGATCGTTGCGGTCACCGGGAGTGCCGGGAAAACAACTACCAAGGATGTGATTGCGGAGCTGCTGCGAGTTCGCTTTCGAGTGGGGAAGACCGCCGGCAATCTCAACAATCACATCGGCCTGCCGCTCTCGATTTTGTGCATTCCGGACGATGCTGAGGTCGGTGTCATTGAGCTTGGGATGAACCACGCTGGCGAGATTCGCGAATTGGCGGCAATCGCGCAACCGGAGATCGGAGTAGTGACGAATGTCGGATTTGCGCACATGGAAACGTTCAGTTCGATAGAAGAGATTGCGGCGGCAAAGCGCGAACTGATCGAATCGTTGC
>DAITQE010000777.1:0-2006 GCA_036833235.1 Opitutus sp. | reverse complement strand
GTCAATCACGATTGGATAACCCACGGCTTCGGTGGTTGGAAAACCCCACGAATGCGGATTCGTCCCGAGCGTCGGAAACTTCCCGCCAAACGGCACAACCTCGGCGAGAGCGGCCGTGCAGTTCGTGTACGCGATGTAGCCTTTCCTCGCGGCATCCATGACGTAACCGCCGCCCCAAAGATAATGAAACGCGTTGTCGACCGACACTGTGCCGACGCCGAATTGATCGGCGAGTTTCATCGCGGCATCCATCGCGCGATAGGCCGTGGCCTGGCCAAGTTTTTTGTTGGCGTTCCAGATTTTCGCCGCGGCGAAGCGCGATGGCTTCTCTTCGATTTGAGCGCCGGGCACACAGCCTTTTGAGCCGGAGCCGAAAAGGTGGTCCAGATGGAGCGCCTTGATTCCGTTGTGGGTGCGAATGCCGTGACGGGTCGCCTCGGCGCAAAACCGGGCGCCCTCGGCGGCTTCGTCCGCGTGAAAACCGCGATGACGATAGGCGGCAGCAACGAGGTCGTTGTGTTCGTTTTCGGGAACAATGAAAAATGTTTCAGCCATGGGAATTTTTAAAGTTGTGGATGTAGGTAGGGCGAACCGTCCCGGTGAGCCGTGGCTCGGCGGGACGCCTCGCCCTACCCTCGATTTCAAACCACTTTCTTCACTGGCACCTCGGGATTCACCTGGGCGAGCGGCTTCTCGCCGTTCATTGCAAGGATCAAGTTCTTCACCGCAGCCGTCGCCTGGCGAACCACGCTCTCATAGGTGCGCGAGGCGACATGCGGCGTCACAACAACGTTCGGAAGTTTGAGCAGCGGATGATCAGCGGGCGGCGGTTCCTGATCGAGCACGTCGGTACCGTAACCGCCAACCTGACCAGACTCGAGAGCCTCCACGATGTCAGCCGTATGGACGATCTCGCCACGCGCGCAGTTGAGGATGAGCACGCCTTTTTTCATCTTCGCAATGGACGCGGTATTGATCATATCGCGCGTTTGCGGGGTGAGATTCGTGTGCAGCGATAGATAATCGGACGCGGCGAAAACCTCATCGAGCGACACGGCCCGCTTCACGCCATGCTCGGCGGCGAAGGCCTCGTCCCAGTAAACGTCAAACCCGATCGGCGTCATGCCAAAGGCGCGGGCGCGTATGGCCACTTCTTTGCCGATGCGACCGAGGCCGACGATGCCGATCGTCTTTTCGAGCAGCTCGTGACCGGTCTTGCGTTTCCAGCCACCCGAGCGAGTCGAGTCCGTGTGGAAAAGCATGTTTTTCTCCAGTGACAACAGAAGCAAAAACGTGTGCTCCGCGACCGTCGTGTGGTTCACACCTGGCGTGAACAGCAGAGGTATTCCGAACTCGGTGCAGGTCTTGACGTCGATCTTGTCCACGCCGATGCCGTATTTGCTCAGCACCTTCAGACGAGGGCGCGCCTTCTCGAAGACCTTGCGCGTGATCGCATCATCGCCGCAGATGTAGCCATCGATGTCGCCCACGAGAGCGAGCGTGTCGGCTTCGTTGAGCGGTCCACGCGCGCGGATGATTTCCCATCCAGTGCTGGCGAGCAGATCGTGATGTCCGCCGGGCGTATCTTGAAATGAAGTCGTTGTAAGAAGGATTCGAGTCATGGGGAGAAAGAAGAACTGAATAAAGTCATCAATCGGTTCGGCGACAATGCCTGAGCGCTCATTGTCGACCGATGGCAGGTGCGATGCGCCAGCCGCGCCGACTCAGCAATCTTGGTCTGAATTACGCAGCCGTGCGAATGGCGGATGGAAAGTTGGGGCGCATCAAACACACCCCGCCCTGCGGACACCCCTCTCAAGCCGGAACGATGCATTCGGAGACCACAGATAACACAGATTAGCGGAGGTATGAATCCCCCTCTTGAGGAGGTTGGCGCGAAGCGACGGGGTGTTTTGCTTTAAGACTCTCAGCTCTCAACTGAATGCTTATGTCTCAGGCCACAGCCGCGGCGGCCGCTGCGAACTCCTTCGCGCGGGCGGTGATGG
>DAITQE010000776.1:0-2008 GCA_036833235.1 Opitutus sp. | reverse complement strand
CGGCCAGCTCGGGCGAGGCGTCGTGCGGCTGCAGCAGCGCGAGACTCCATCGGCCGTAAATCTGGTGACGCAGGGAATCGAGCAGCCGCGCCACGTGTCCGGGCGCGGCGGCGTGGGTATCGACCACCAGCGCGAAGCCGGGGCCGGAGGGAGCGAGCGTCGCGGCGGAGTGGGAGAAAACTTCGCGGAGCCGGGGAGCGAATGAATTATGCGCGAGCCAGCTCTCGTAGTCGCCGCGCCTTTGCCATGCGAACCACGGCATCGGTTCCTGTGATTCGTTTCGGTAAAGGCGTTGGACACCGATAACATCGCGCCAAAAACGCAGGCCGCCGGTCTTGACTTTCAGCGCGCGGCAGGCCCGCCACACGGCGCCGACGACCTCGCGATAATTCGCGGCCGAGTAAGGCGGCAGGGGATGCTCTTTTTCGAGGGACGTCCACGGATACAGCCGCTTGGTGAACGCGAGCAGCTTCTCGCCGTTTTCGAGCACGGCGAAAATCTTCAGGCAGACCGGCTCGGCGATATTGGCCGGCAGATCGACGTTGCCGCGAAATTGAGCGAAGCGGGCGTGTGGGTTGCCGGGGAAAAGCGCCGCGACATCTTCGCGCTCCAGCCCATGAATCAAGTTGTTTTGCGTGCGGTTATCCGTCGTGGCGATGAGCTGGCGAATGGGCTGCTCGGCGTGAAAAATCCAGCCGCCGATGTGGAGTTTGTCGTACTGCGTATGAGCGGTGACGTGCGGGCCTTCGAACACGCCGTAGAGCGGAGGAACTGGCAGCGCTTCGAGCGGAATCACGGATCGTTCGCGCACCAGGCGTCGTGCGTGGGCAGCACGTTTGACGCTCGGCAGCAGCGTCGGCTGTTTCAGTAATTCGAGCAGCATCGGCTTGATGAGCTCGGGCTGGAGAACCGGGCGAAGCCGGCGACCGGGGCCCGCGCCTTTGCAGCGGATCGGCACGCGCCAGAACTCTGCCCAATCGTTGTGCTCGTTGAGAATTTCCAGCCGAATCAGTTTTGCCCCGGCCCAGGGATCCAAGCGAAAGGCGAAACCGGGATGCTGACCGATGGTCCATTGCGGGTAGGCGTCCTCGATATCACGGCGCGGGAGGCCGAGGAAACCCATGAACGGCACGTCATCGATGAACGCGCGCACATCGACGTAGCGTAGTCCGGTTTTGGAGACGAACCAGCCCGTGATCCAGAACTGCTCCGGCTTGAACGCCCACTTTGCCGGGTGTTCCACGCTGAAGACGTAGGATTCGTTTTCGTTCATGCGCGGGAAAGGGAAATCATCGAGTCGGAAAGAGAGGACGGCGGGACTTCATTTGGCTCAGTAAAAATCATCGGAGCAAGCTCCGGGGCATCGCGGAAACCCATGTCTGGGTCCGGCGAGCGCTCCGAATCGGACCTCGAAACGCTGTATCAGCAGTCCAGATGCAGCGAGGCAGTTTGACCGCCCGTGGTAGCCGGTGGTTCATTTGAATGCGGGTGCGCTCCAGCAGGTCCAGTCATTGGTCATGGTCACGCCAGGCTCAGCGGTCAAAATTAGTTCTGCCGGACCGGACGACGGTGGTAGGTCGGCCTCGAAGACGTGGATGCCCCGCTCTTCGCTGTTATCCGCGGGGCTCAATCGACGACGGTGGAGTTCTCGACGTTGGCCGCCGCTCGTCCAGGTCGCCACGAATGTTGCTCCGTCTGTTTTTTGCTCGCCCGTATACGCCCCAGCCGGAAAACCGTAGGCAACCGTGACGTGGTGGGAATCGGCGGGCACCGGGACGACGAGCCGGCTCGGCGCGTGGATCAAATACATGCGCCGGCCCCCGAGGTGTTCGTACACCCCGACACGCTCACGCGAGTAAGCTGCGCCGATTTCGCAGGCGACACGGGGGATAGTTTGTCGAGCAAAGACCAGGAACACGGAGTCGTGGTTGAGATAAGGGTAGCCGCGCACGGCGAGTCGCTGAATTTCCGACGAAACGTCGAACGTGCGGACGACGGCGTAGTGGAC
>DAITQE010000775.1:0-2034 GCA_036833235.1 Opitutus sp. | reverse complement strand
TAATCACGGATTCAAAGCGCTCGGCGCGCAGTTTCCCGGCAACAGCATCGCCTGGTATCGTCGCACATTCGAATTGCCGGCGACGGACGCCGACAAGCGCATCTGGCTGACCTTCGACGGAATTTTCCGCGACGCGACCGTCTGGGTCAACGGCTGGCTCGTGCGCCGCCACGAGAGCGGTTACTCATCGTTTCGCGAAGACATCAGCGACGTGCTGAATTATGGCGGTGCGAACACGATCGCCGTGCGCGTCGATGCCACCAAATTCGAGGGCTGGTTTTATGAAGGCGCGGGCATCTATCGACACGTGTGGCTGGATAAAACCGCGGCGCTGGCCATCGAGCCCGACGGGATTTTCGTCTATGCGGAATTCCCCAACAACGTGCCGGAAGGTCCCGCGACGCTTCATTTGCAAACCACGGTGCTCAACAAGCGGCGGACTCCCGCGGTCACTGCAGTCAACTGGAGCATCGTGGCGCCGGAGGGGAAAACGATCGCCGACGGCGCCGCGTCTCGCGCCACGGAAATCGTTGCCGGCCTGAAAGCGGACTTTCGCGGCGAGTCTCGTGTATCATCTCCGGTGCTTTGGTCGCCTGAGAATCCGAAGTTATATAAACTCGTGACGACGGTGTCGTCCGGCGGCAAGATGGTTGACCGACAGGAAACCGCCTTCGGCATCCGCACGGTGGGTTTCGATCCCAAAATCGGCTTTTTGCTCAACGGCAAACGCTACGAAATCCACGGCACCTGCAATCATCAGGATCACGCCGGGGTCGGCATCGCGATTCCGGATGCGTTGCAGGAGTTTCGCGTGAAGCAGCTGCAGGAATTCGGCTGCAATGCCATTCGCACCTCGCACAACCCGCCCACGCCCGAGCTCCTCGAAGTCTGCGACCGCCTTGGCATGCTGGTCATGGACGAGAGCCGGCTGCTCGGCAGCGACTCCGGAAACCTCCGCAAATGGTACGAGCTGATTCGTCGCGATCGCAACCATCCGTCGGTGGTCATCTGGAGCATCGCGAATGAGGAGCTGGCCGTGCAAGACACACCTCAGGCCGCGCGCGCGGCGCTCGCGATGCAGGATTTGGCCAAACGCCTCGATCCGACCCGGCCGGTCACCTATGCAGCCAACGAGGACAACGTTTTCCCCGGCATCAATTCCGTCATCGAGGTGCGCGGCTGGAATTATCACCTCAAGGAAGTGGACGAATACCACGCGCAGCATCCGAACCAGCCGAACGTCGGCACCGAGCAGGCGAGTGTGGTCGGCACCCGCGGGATATATACAAATGATTATAACCGCGGTTTTGTGAGCGCGTACGACCTCGTCTGGCCGGGTTGGTCCGACACCGCCGAAAGCTGGTGGACGTTCTTTGCCGAGCGCCTCTGGCTTTCCGGCGCGTTTGCGTGGACCGGCTTTGACTATCGCGGCGAGCCGTCGCCGTGCAACTGGCCCTGCATCAGCTCGCATTTCGGAATTCTCGACACCTGCGGGTTTCCGAAGGACTCGTTTTATTATTATCAATCGTGGTGGACCACGAAACCGGTGTTGCATCTGGCGCCGCACTGGAACTGGCCGGGCAAGGAAGGTCAGGAAATTCTGGTCGAGGCGCTCAGCAATTGCGCGAACGTGGAGGTTTATCTCAATGGTGTCTCGCAGGGAAAACAGATGATGAAGCGATACTCGAAATTGTTCTGGCGCGTGAAATATACACCGGGAATTTTGAGCGCGAAAGGCTATGACGCCGACGGGAAAGTCATCGCCGAAACCAAGGTGGAAACGACCGGCGCGGCCGAAAAAATCGTGCTCACACCCGACCGGACCGTTGTTAATGCCGACGGCGAAGACGTGGCCGTGTTCACCGTCGCGGCTGTCGATGCGCAGGGGCGGATCGTGCCGCTGGCCCAGGACAAAGTGCGTTTCGCCATCGCCGGTGCGGGCAAGATCATTGGCGTCGGCAACGGCGACCCGACTTGCCACGAGCCGGACACGTTCGTTCCCCCGGCCGTCGTCGAAGCGTTACGCGCCGAGGG
>DAITQE010000774.1:0-2035 GCA_036833235.1 Opitutus sp. | reverse complement strand
CTGATCGATCCGTCGTACGATGTGCCGAGGAGCTGGCGCGCGTCGCTCGACTGGATGACCAACATCAGGAGCTGGCTCTTCCGCGTCGGTACTCTGGCGTCGTACGACCTGTCGCAGCCCGGTGTCGTCGACGCCAACTTCAGCGGTGTTACCAGGCTGACTCTGGCGAATGAAGCGAATCGTCCGGTATTCGTGTCAGCGGCCTCGATCGATCCGGCGAGCGGGGCGGTGTCGGCGGTGGAATCGAGGAAGTCGGCTCAGTTCGGCGCGGTCGGCGAACGTGTGAGCGATCTGCGCGGATACGGTGGCCAGATGAACGTCGCTCTGTCCCCTGACGTCTTCAAGTTCAGAAGCGGCGCTCAGTTGTATGCTTCGATCGGGTACACACTGCAGGCGATGAAGCGGCAATACCGCGGCTTCGACGGAGCGGCATTCGGCGATCCGCGCATCCGGGAGTGGGCGGCGGGACCGAACGACGCGCGGCACATCATAGTCGTCTCGGGCGGATTTGCGACGGCGAAAACCGGAGCCGTGACGCTGTTCGGGCGGGCGCAGTCGGGACTCCCATTCACTCCACTGGTGCAGGGAGACGTGAACGGAGACGGGCGGAGCGGTGATCGCGCGTTCATTCCTGATCCGAGCACCGAGACGAATGCAGCGCTCGCGGGACAGCTGCGCTCGCTGCTGGCCAGTGGTTCTCCGCAAGCCCGTCAATGCTTGTTGCCGAATCTTGGCAGGGCGGCCCCGCGCAATGGGTGCCGAGGCCCGTGGACGGAGTCACTCAACATTCAATGGCACCCGCCGACGCCAAAGCGCTGGGGTTATCGTGTTTCTCCCAACGTCTATCTGGAAAACGTGCTCGCCGGTGTGGATCAGTTGGTTCACGGCAGCGGATCGCTTCGTGGATGGGGATCGCCGGCAACGCCCGACCCGGTGTTGCTCGTGCCGCGCGGATTCGACGCGGTGAATCAGAGATTCCTTTACGATGTGAATCCGCGGTTCGCCGATACGCGTCCTGGCCGCACGCTTCTCAGAAATCCTTTCAGGATCGTGATCGATTTCTCGTTCAATCTTTCAACCGATTACGATCTCCAACAGCTTCGCCGGGCCGTCGAGCCCGTGCGAGGCGCGAGTGGGTGGCAGAGGCGCTCTGCCGATTCGCTGGCCGCATTTTATCTCTCGCGCACGTCGGACCTTTACAAACTGCTGATCAAGCAGAGCGACTCGTTATTCCTGAGCGTGACGCAAGTCGCGGCACTCCAGCGCGCGGATTCCACGTATTCCTCTCGTGTTCGTGACCTTTACATCCCGCTCGGAGAATTGCTGGCGCGCGGTCAGGGCGGCGCCGGCAAGGCCGAGCTCGATAGCGCGCAGGCCACGCAGAAATCGTACTGGAAGGTTTTCTGGGAGCAGCCTGAGATTGCGGCTACGATCGTCACGCCATCACAGCGCGAGCTGATCCCGATCTTCAAGGCAATGCTTGGCGTTCCCACGAGGGAGCGCGAGCACAGCCAATTCAATTTTGGGGGTCCAGTTGCTTTCGCCGACAAACCTCGGCCGCGTAATCCCTGAGGGATCGCGACCAGTAGCACGTGCGCACTTTCCCGGATAGTGGCGTCGGACGATGTATCTCTCCTTCGTGCATCGGAAAACCTGGCGATCCAGAGGCGAGATAAAAACAGAAAGTACAACTTCGGCAGATCACGCGATGCGGCAGCGATTTACATGTTTCTTCCCCGACTTCTTACTCCCCTGTGATCGCCTGATAAGCGTGAAGTGAGATCGGTTCGCGCATATTTTCTGTACGTGGGGTGACACATTCGTAATTACGCCCGCGCTGGTCGCTTAGTAAGCTCGGGCCAAGCGAGGTATCGCACGGGTCGGTGCGCGCGAAAACGAATCGCCGTGAAAGAGGGTGCGTCTGTTTCTGTGTCTGTTGTGATGCCGTTTCGGGGGTATGAGAACCCGTCAAGTTGTCGTACGCGATCGGCTCCGACGCTCGATTCGCTATGATAAGCCGGCAATTTGTCTTAAG
>DAITQE010000773.1:0-2041 GCA_036833235.1 Opitutus sp. | reverse complement strand
CTCGTACCCAGTAAAACCACCGTGACCGGCTTCGTCGGCAGCGTTGTCACGATCCGCGGAACCACGAGCGGCGACGGTTGGAAATTTGATCGCTCCAGTACGGACGATCTCTTCAGCGGCGTCGTCGTTTCACACAAGCTGAGCGCGGACGACACCGTGGAAAGCTACGCCTTCTTGCGCGACAAACAGGATAATGCGCCCGTCTACACCGCTCCGACCGCCACCATTCCGGCAGCCGCCCGCTCGGCCGCAGCGTACGACATCGGCCAGGACATCTACACGCTCGGCGCCCGCTTTATCCGCGTACCGAAACCGGGCAGCGTCGACGCCGAGTTCGAAGGCGCCTGGCAAGGCGGTCACGTCAACCGGCAGACCACGACGTTCACCGGTCCTTACGGCGGCAGCGCCGCTGAACTCGATCAAAACGCGTGGGCTCTGCACAGCTTGCTTGGTTTCACGCCCGAAGGCGGACCAGGCAAAATGCGCTTGGATTTCGAATACAATGTCGCCTCCGGCGATACCCATCGCACCGACAATCGTAACGGATCGTTCATGAGCTTATTCCCCAGCAACCATAAATTCTACGGGTTCATGGACGCCTTTGCCTGGAAGAATCTCGAGGAATGGGTCGCCACGGTGCGTTTCAACCCGCTTCCAAAAACGACCGTTCGCATCGATTACCATGACTTTTCACTCTTCACGACGAGTGACGCGTGGTATCGCGCCAACGGCGTCGCCATTGTCCGCCCGCTCAACACCGCTGCACAACACGCCGATCGGGAAGCCGGAACCGAGTTGGATTTTACCGCCACGTGGAGTCCGCGCGCGTGGGCCACGTTCGATTTAGGCTGGTCGCTCTTCAATGCGGGCGCATATTTGCAGGCAACCGGCGCGCGCAGCGATGCCCGTTTCCTTTATGTTCAGACTACCCTCAAGTTCTAGCACCACCCGTTCTCACCTCTGCGTTTGCGGGATTCTCTTAACGTCCATTGCTCAGCTTTCGTCCGCCGCAGCGCCTGCACGATCCGCGGAAACATCATCGTACCTCCAGGCTCTCGTCGGCAGCCCCATCGCCTGGCAGCCTTGGGGTGACGCGGCCTTCGCCAAGGCGAAGCAGCAGGCCAAGCCGATCTTTCTCTCGATGGGTATCGCCACGAGCGAACTCAGCCGCGCAATGCAGCACCAGTCCTTCTCCAACGCCGAAACCGCCGCGTTCCTCAACGAGAATTTCGTCTGCATTTCGGTCGACGCCAAGGAGCGGCCTGACGTTCTCGCGCTTTATCAAAATTATCTTCAAGTCACGAAACAGGTCAGCGGCCCTCCGCTAAACATCTGGCTCACCCCAGAGCTAAAGCCCTTCGAGGGCGCAAACTATCTTCCGCCGACCGAAGAATGGGGCAAGGAAGGTTTCATCACGACGGTCAAACGCGTCGCCGCCGCCTGGAAATCCGATTCCGCCGCGCAACGTCGCAAAGCAGACGAAGCTGCGGCGGCGGTGGCCGCGGCCCAGGAAACGGGCACGCCAGCTCCAGTCATCGCAACCGAACAAGCCGCTCTGCGCACGAGCGCCATCGAGGCCGTGCGGGGACGATTTGATTCAGTGAACGGCGGTTTTGGTGAATCACCGAAATATGCCGAACCTGAATTGCTGCGCTTTCTGCTGCGCGACGCGGCGACGCGCGACATGGCTCTCCAGACCTTGCGCACGATCATCGATGCGCCGCTGCACGATCAACTCGACGGCGGTTTTTTCCGCTACGTGGTCGATGCCGGATGGCGTCAGCCCTACTTTCAAAAGCTGTTAGTCGATCAAGCGCGGATAACCTTGGCGCTGCTTGAAGCCCGCCAGGTGAGTGGCGACGCACGTTTTGGCGAAGCCGCACGCAGCGCGCTTTCGTTTGCGCTGAACACCATGAGGAATCCGGACGGCGAATACGCCGCCGCGTTGGACGCCACGGCGGAAGACGTCGCGGTCTCGCACCTGTGGACCCTCGACGAGATTGCAAAAATCCTGGGAGACGCCCGCGCTCGTGAATTCAGT
>DAITQE010000772.1:0-2051 GCA_036833235.1 Opitutus sp. | reverse complement strand
GATCTATACGTTGCCCGATGCGACCGTCGTCTATCCAGGCCACGGGGCGGACACGACGGTCGGCGCGGAGAAGGCAACGAATCCTTATGTCAGCGGTTAAGATTCTGTCATTGTGATCATGGTAGCGGATACGGTTGGACTCGGCGGCGGAACTCTACTGGATTCCGTAATCGGCTTACATTCATGACCACGGGTAATCACGAAGTTTTAATGCGCCGCGCGCTGGAGCTGGCGCGTAGTGTGTGGGGCACCACTCATCCGAATCCAATGGTGGGTGCATTAATCGTCGAGGACGGCCAGGTCGTCGCGCAAGGCGCAACGGCTCCGGATGGCGGGCCGCATGCCGAACGACTCGCCTTGCTCGCGCGCGGGAAACCGCCACGGCCGGGCGCGATCATGTATGTGACGCTCGAGCCCTGCTCCACGCACGGCCGCACCGGGGCCTGCACGGATGCGATCATTGCGTCTGGCATCAAACACGTGGTCGTCGGTGCGACGGATCCAAACCCGGTTCATGCCGGACGAGGATTTGAGGTATTACGCGCTGCCGGCATCGAGGTCACGACGGGCGTGCTGGAGGCGGAATGCACCGATCTGAATTTGATTTTCAACCATTGGATCGTGACCGGCACGCCGTTGATCGCGGCGAAATCAGCGGTGACTCTTGATGGTCGGATGGCCTGCCGCACGGGCGAGTCGAAGTGGATCACGGGCGAGCTGGCGCGGGCGGATGTACATCGTTGGAGACGGTTGTTTCCGGCGATCGCCGTGGGTGCGGGCACGGTGCTCAAAGACAATCCGCGACTGACGGCGCGGGTGGCGGGGGTTGAAGAATGGTCCCCGGTGCGCTTCGTGTTCGACGGGCTGTTGCGCACGGTCGTCGATAAACAACTGCCCTCGCTTTACACCGACGAGTTTCACGAGCGAACCATCGTTGTGACGACGCCGCATGGAGGCATGGGCTACGTGCGAAAGCTGCGCGAAATGGGCGTGCAGGTGTGGATTTTGCCTTCGCCGACCCAGCGCGTGCCGCTGGTGGAGTTTCGCAAGAAGTGTACCGAGGAAAATATTTCCGCGGTGATGTTCGAAGGCGGAGCGCAGCTGGTGAGTCAGATTCTGCAGGACCGGCAGCTCGATTATCTTTTCGTGTATCGTGCACCGCTGTTGTTCGCGGATGATCGCGCCAAGCCGATGTTCAATGGCTTGCGGACGGAGCGCTTGGTGAATGCGATCCGGCTTGGGGACGTGCGTCACGAGCCGCATGGCGAAGACGTGCTGACGCGCGGTCGCGTGCAGTACCCGGAACGTCTGCATATTGATGAGACTACATTTAGCCTCGGGTAATCTTCACAAGGCCGCGGAGCTGCAGGCGTTGGCAAACGAGACCGCTGGAAAGGGCGCTGGCCAGGCCACGACGGCGAGGGGGGAACGAGCGCCGATTGAAATTATTTCAGCCCGCCTGGTCGGCGGCATGCCGGAGGTGATCGAAGATACGGGGACTTTTGTGGGTAATGCGCGAAAGAAAGCGCGGGCGCTTCGTGAGCGACTCCAGGCGGGCTCGTATGTTCTCGCCGATGACAGCGGTGTGTGTGTGGACGCGCTGGATGGCGCGCCGGGAGTTGAATCAGCGTATTACGCTGGGCCCGAGAGCAACGGCGCGGCGAACGTGGCGAAACTGCTCCACGTCATGAAAGACGTGCCCGATGAGAATCGGGGTGCGCACTTTCTTTGTGTGTTGCTGGTGTTGAATCCTGCCGGCGAGGAATTCGTTTTTGAGGGGGTGTGTGGCGGCCGTGTTTTACGGGCGCCGCGGGGCGGCAGCGGATTCGGCTACGATCCGATCTTTATTCCGGACGGCTTCGAAGAAAGTTATGCGGAGCTCGGTGATGCGGTGAAAAATCGCATCAGCCACCGCGCGCACGCGTGGGCACGATTGGTCGAGTGGGCGGCCGCGAAGGCGATTGTGTAGCTCTACGCGGGAGAGATCGCGTGGGCGCACGGCCCGTTTACGGTTTGAAACGGTAGGTTACGCGCTTGCCGCGCAACTATTC
>DAITQE010000771.1:0-2061 GCA_036833235.1 Opitutus sp. | reverse complement strand
CCGAGCCAGGTGGAGGGATGTACTCTGCGATTAACGCGGGGCTCGCGGCTGTGGAGAATTGGGATGCGTTCACTTATCTTAACGACGATGATATTCTGCTCCCGAATTTTTTGGCAGTCATCCGCACCATTGCTGCGAGCTGTGATCGTCCCTTGATTGTGTATGGCAAGGTACAGTTGATCGACGCGCGAGGTAGACGAATTGGGTCAATCCCGGTCTCACCTGCAGCCTCGCTCAATCGTGCCCTCTACGCACAGCGCCTGGAACCGGTTTATCAACATGGTACACTCGTGACGCGCGCGGCATTGGCCGCATTGGGGAGATTCGATCAAACGCTGCGATTTTGCGGCGACTCGGAATTTCTCGCGCGTGCGTGCGTAAAGGGTGTGCCGTTTCTACGGGTGAGCGGGCCAGCCGTGGCAGCGTTTCGTTTACGTTCGGGGCAGCTAACGAAAAATCGCCCGGCAATGATTGCCGAACGCGCGCGGGTGGACGAGAAGCTCGGGCTGCTCGTGCCGCGACTCACACTCCGCCATTACTGGGCTCGATGGCGATTCCGTACGGCGAACCTGCCGACGTATGCGGAGCGCATAGCACGCCATGGATTCCTGACGTTTGACCAACTGCTGGAACGTGGAGGCTAATTAAGGCTGCTCAACGATAACAGTTCGATGAGAACAGGGCACTGCTCGCCGGAGCGAACGCGAGGTCCATCTGCCAGAGAGCACCATCGGAGGGACGGCGCATCGGATCAGCGAGATCGCAGCAGCGAAAGCCGCGGGCCTCGAGCCACGCGCAGAGTTCATGAAAGCGCAGGCAATTGGGCGTCAGTTGAAAATTATACGCCTCGATGATCAGCAGTTCGGTCGATGCCAATATGCGGGCGGCTCCCTCAAGAACCGGTAGCTCGTAGCCATGAGTATCGAGTTTAATGCCGAAAGGTCCCGGCAGATTCCGTTCGGCGACGGCGCGGTTGATCGTCTCCATCGGAACCTGGCGGCTAGCCCCGCTGAAACCGGTTCCCGCCACGGCGCTACCGTCGAGAGCAGGATCGACGACGAATTCGACCATGCCAGGGGAGGCGCCCGCTACCGCGGCAATGGTCAAGAAGCCAAGGCGTTCTTCCAAGACGGCGAGCCGGGATTGTCTTTCAGCGAGGGGCTCGAACAGGAGGAAGCGTGCGTTCGGAAAACGCCGTCGGGCGAGAAGCGACCATGAGCCGTCTGACGCGCCGACGTCGATCCACGTGGCGATCTTCGGATCCCGAGCGGAAGCACGCATGAGTAATCCGCCCATTTCGAAAACGCGTTCTGTTCGGGCGAGGTGCAACCCGAGCGGTGCAATCAAGCGGTTTGTGGCCTCGCGGACGCGCGCCTTAATCGATCGAGACATGGATGGGTGATCAGGAAACAGGTGCGCGCTTCATTGAAGAATCTCCAGTCGACTAAATTGATATCGGCCGGGCGTCGTCAATGTGATGCGCAGGCGTGAAACCTGACTACTGAGCGAAAAGGCGCACGTCTGAAGCAGATCGATCTGACACATACGTCCCGGTTCAGAGGCAACAACGAATGAGCCCGACCACGTGTTGTTCAATAAATCGCTCGAAAATGTCACGGCCATCGGAAAGTCGCCCTGAGTTTTTTCGCCCATCAGCCGCCCAGCGATGCAAAGACGCGGCTGGGATTGAGGATCCCAGGAGGTTTCATGGATCATGATCTCCGTGCGACCGTTGCTTTCCACGATCAAGCTGCCGTCCGATTGCTTTTCAACCACGCCGTTCACGACACCCAACTGGGCGATGTTGGTGGGCGAACCACCATCCAACACATTTCGGGTTTCCAGCTCCGCCGGCGCGAAATAGAAGGACCGCAATTCCGGATCGTCCGCCAGCAACCGGCGCGTCATGGGCGCCACCGTTTCGCGCAGACTGGGGACCGTGCGAACTGCCGCGGTGTGCCACGGCTGCATCGCCGAATTACGTACGAGTTCAACCCGGTTTGAAAGTAAGCGGTCTCCGGAGCACAGTCTAGCGGAGCGCGCCAGCGGCGTGTAGACTGG
>DAITQE010000770.1:0-2064 GCA_036833235.1 Opitutus sp. | reverse complement strand
AAGCCGACACGCGAGACGCGTATGCTCCCCGGACCACCGACATCAGTTTCTGCAATGCCGCGGGGCTTGCCCCGCGGATCTTTACTCCGGGAACCGCCTGAAGGCGGAACTGCGAAGTTCACGTTCTTTTCACTTGCGACAGCCATGTTGATGTCAGTTCTACCTTGTTAAGTTACGTTGTGGGCAGGCGGCCGATGGCGAGCAGAATCCCGTGGAGGAGCGCGTGAGGATTGGGCGGGCACCCGGGGATGTAAACGTCGACGGGAATAACGGAATCAACCCCGCCGCAGGTCGCATAGTTTCGTCCGAAAATGCCGCCCGAGCAACCGCACGCACCGACGGCAACCACGAGTCGTGGCTCGGGTGTCGCGTCGTAGGTTTTGCGCAGAGCGAGTTCCATGTTGCGCGTGACCGGGCCGGTAACCAGCAGCATGTCGGCGTGGCGGGGCGAGGCGACAAAATGGATGCCAAAACGCTCGATGTCATAGATCGGGCTGTTCAGTCCCTGGATCTCCATTTCGCATCCATTGCAGGAGCCAGCATCCACTTGGCGGATATGAAGGGAGCGCCCGAAGAACGACTGGATGTTTGCCTGAAGCTCCCGTCCGGTGATTTCAAAGGGTTCTTCTTTTTTGGGCGCCGCCAGCAAACGGTGGTGTGTGCCGTCCTCATTGAGCTGATACTGCGCCGTCTGCTGCAGCGCGTCACGCGAGCGCGCGGCGAGTTCGCAGATGTTGGTCAGCCGGATGGCCGGATCCACGTCGGCGCATAATCCGCAGAAGATGCACTTGCCGAGGTCGAGCGTGGCGGCTCGGCTGGCGGTGCCGCCGGCCGACTCGTCTGCGAAGTCAATCGCGCGCGTGGGACAAATCGCGGCGGCGGGCCGTGCGTCCTTCCATTGCTCCCAATCGATCTCCGGCCGACCGCGCGCGCGGCTGGAAACGTCCGCCGGCGTCTTGGGATAGTCGGTGGTGACGATGCCCGTTTTCAGGCTTTTTCGAAGGGATTCAAGCATGAGGAATTTGGCGGCTGTGCTGACCAGGATCGTTGGAAAATTGGAACAGGCTTGAACAGTTCGTACGGGCCAACCCGCCAAATTCCTAGCGATCCGTCCCCGAGTAGGACAGGTTGAAACTTTTGTTCACCACCGGAAAATCCGGAATGATATTGCCCATGATCGCCTCGCTCAACGCCGGCCAGTTTTGCAATGAGGGGTCTTTGACTTTGCAGCGCGCCAGCCGGTTGTCAGGCGCGGTGTGTATCCAATGAAAAATTTCGCCACGCCAGCCTTCGACAAAGCCCAGCGCGACGCGATTCGGCGGTACGTCGTCAACCTTCGTCTGGATGGAGCCGGTCGGCAGTTTCTCCAGCACCTGCCGGATGATGCTGAACGATTGGATGAGTTCTTTGCGGCGAACGATCATGCGGTGTTGCACGTCGCCTTCAGTGAAAACGGGCACGCTGAATCGCACCTGATCATAGAAATCATGCGGGAAATCGCGGCGCAGGTCATGGTCAAAGCCTGACGCGCGGCCCGCGATTCCGACGATGCCGAGATCGCGCGCGACCTGGGGCGTAAGCACTCCGGTTGTTTCCAATCGGTCGCGCGTTCCGGAGTTGGAGCGAATCAGCTCCACAAGGTCATTGAATTCTTTCTCGAACCCATCCACCAGCTGCGCCAACGCGCGAAGTTGGCCGTCATCGAAATCGAAGCGCACGCCGCCGATGCAAGCCATGCCGCGCAACAGACGGTTGCCCGTGAGCTGTTCGTTGACGCGCAGCACGCGCTCCTTGAGCCGCATCGCATGCATGTGGGCGGTGGCGAACGCCACGTCTGTGCAGATCGCGCCGATATCGCCCACATGGTTGTAAAGGCGCTCTAGTTCGAGGCAGAGCGTGCGCAGCGCTCGCGCCCGGGCGGGTGCTTCGATTCCAGCGGCACGCTCGACGGCGTGGCAAAATGCAGTCGCGTGCGCGAATCCGGAGTCGCCGGAAATACTCTCTGCGAGCCGGACACAATGCGGAATCGGCAGGTTCTCGAAAAGTTTCTCGACGCCTTTGTGG
>DAITQE010000769.1:0-2072 GCA_036833235.1 Opitutus sp. | reverse complement strand
TTCGGAGGGCTCGGGCGGGACGCCCAAGCCGACACGCGAGACGCGTGTGCTCCCCGGACCTCCGGCCTCGATTTCTGCAATGCTCCGGGGCTTGCCTCGGAGATCTTTACTTGGATCACTGCGACACACCGTGATTTGGCGGTGGTCGGATCGATAATGTTACCGTCACTCCGCGGTTGCCGGTAGGCGTGGGCGATGGCACTGTGTGGGTGATGATTTTTGTGTTGTTGCTTGGTGTAATCGTGGGGGTTGCCGCAATGTTGCTGCCGGTTTACCAGGCGCGGCGCGCGACCTCGCGGGCAGAGGAAGCGCAACAGCAATTGGCGCACGAACGGCAACTTGTCGTCGATTTCATGCACCACATGGTTGAGGCGCTCGGCGAGGACACGACGCGGACCGAGTTGCCACAGCGGATTGTGCACGCGGCGATTCTTTGTTCCGGCGCGTTGAGCGCGTGCCTGTTCACCCGCCGACCCGACGGCTTGATGCAAAGCGTTGCCGTCGAGGGACTGTTTCCTCCTCACCGGCCATTGGCCGCTGCGGCGCGCGAAAAACTCGCAACGCGGGCACGGTTTATCGAACAGGTGCTCAAAACGGAGACCTTTCCGGACAATGAAGGTATCGTAGGCAAGGTGCTCCAGACGGGCGAAGGGCAACTCATTGCGGATGCCGAGGCCAATCCACTGGTTGTTCGTCACGACGACCCGGCACTGAAAGTTCGCTCGGTGATCGCTGTGCCTTTGAAATTTCGGGATCGATTGTTTGGCGTTTTGGCGGTGGCGAATTCGGCGGACGGCGAGCCGTTCACGCAGAATGATTTTTCATTGATGCAATCGCTGGCTGAGCAAGCCGCACTCGCGTTGCACAACGCGGAGTTGCTGAATTTTCAGTTGGAAAAAAAGCAGTTGGACCTCGACCTCTCACTCGCGAGCGGGATTCAGCAGATGCTGCTGCCTCATGACTCGCCGAGTTTCGGAGGTCTTGACGTCGATGCACGCTACCAAGCTGCGCAGAAGATCAGTGGAGATTTCTACGACGTATTCCCCTTGTCGGATGCAAAGATCGGCGTGGCAGTTGCGGATGTATCGGGAAAAGGGATTCCGGCATCGCTCCTGATGGCGATCTGTCGAACGAACTTGCGGCAGATTGCGCCACGGCACGAGTCACCGGCGAAAGCGCTGACGGAGCTCAATCGCGTTTTGTCGGGGGAAATGCAGCAGGGGACGTTCATCACCATGCTGTACGCGGTCATTGATACGGCGGGCAATCGGGTCACATTTGCTCGTGCTGGTCATGAGTTGCCGTTGATCTCACGGCGGGTGGCCTTGACCGGCGTGGCGGTCGCAGATTTCGTCGGTTCGGAAGGTATGCCGCTTGGGCTGGTGCAGGATAACGTTTTTGGCGCAGTCATCAGTGATCGGACGGAACCGTTTCAACCGGGAGACGTGATGGTTCTTTACACCGATGGACTGACCGAAACGCCCAACGAAGAGGACAAGGAATTTGCCGGCTCGCGGCTGGCGGATGCGGTGCGGTCGCTGCACGGCCATGACGCAAAGGAGATAAACGATGGAATTTTGGAAAGTGTTCACCGCTTCGCGGGCGACTCGCCACAACGCGACGATCTGACCTTGGTGACGGTTAAACGGGTGTGACGGGGCGATTCCGGGGATCAATTCGTTCTCGTTCACTTAGATCGTTCTCGTTCTCGTCGGAATTGAGAGGACGAGAAAGAGACGAGGAACAAGAACGAGGCATAACGGAATATTGGTGCCGGCGCTCGCTTCATCGGCCGAAGGAAATCCGGTTTGCCTCCCTGTAGAAGTCAGCCTCAGTCTGTGGGAAATGCCGACTCTCGCCCACGACTCTCAGACGCTTGACCGACACTCATTGCCGAACGCGGCAGGAAGATT
Organism: Opitutus sp.; assembly: GCA_036833235.1. Classification (GTDB taxonomy): domain Bacteria; phylum Verrucomicrobiota; class Verrucomicrobiia; order Opitutales; family Opitutaceae; genus Opitutus. Next base: position 159 of record DAITQE010000769.1, on the reverse strand, counting down.
TGGTCGCTATGGCGGCGTTTTCGTACCCGAGACGTTGATGACCGCGCTCGAGGAACTTGGCAGCGTGTACGCCGACGCGCGGAAAGATCCGGCGTTTTTGTCAGAGCTGAAACATCATTTGAAGGAATTCGCCGGGCGGCCGACCGAACTGTATTACGC
>DAITQE010000768.1:471-2075 GCA_036833235.1 Opitutus sp. | reverse complement strand
CGGATTTCTACCGACTTGATTTAAATGGAGTGACCTTCACGCCAACCGGAAAGCCCATGCCCGCCGGGCCGTTCTACTCCGCTGATTACCGGTTGTCGGCGTTTCGCAGTTACAACTACGGAGTGAAGGCCATCTGGACCATTAGCAGTCGCTGGCAGGCTGACGCCGCGATCGAACGTTATGAAATGAGTGGCAAGGACAGTGTGACGTCGAAAAGCGTGTATCCAAAAGCTGCCATCGTAACGGCTGGACTGAAGTTTTCCTGGTGAGTGCACACCTGCCATGGCGCTGATCGCACAACTCCAACGTCCTTCCAATCCCGATCGGCCGGCCGAACGGGCGGAAGGGTTACGGCGGTTAACGTTTCCTGCGCTGGGCACGACCTGCGAAGTTCAATACGCGTGTGATCGCGACGCCACGGCCGTCACCTTTGAACGAGCGATGTTGGGCTGGGTGCAGGCCTTCGAAGCAAAATATTCCCGCTTTCGACCCGACAGCCTGATCAGCCGGATCAACGCAGCGGCCGGTCGGGAGTGGGTCGCGATCGATCCGGAAATGGAGCAGATGCTGAAGCTCTGCGACACGCTCCATTTTCTGACCCAAGGCATCTTGGATCCGACCTTGTTGCCGTTGATGCGGCTGTGGGATTACAAGGCGGAGTGTCCGACGATTCCCGATGATGCCCAGGTTTCGGCGGCATTGAAACTGATCGGATGGCAGAAAGTGCTGCGTCAGCCCGGTCGCATCTTCTTGCCGGAGCCCGGCATGGCGCTCGATTTTGGCGGATTCGGCAAAGAGTACGCGGTGGATGTCGTTGCGCAGATCGCAGTCGATCACGGCATCAGTGACGTGCTCGTGGATTTTGGTCACGATTTGCGAGCGCTCGGCCGGCCGCCCGGCCGACCTGCCTGGCACATCGGTTTGGAGGATCCGCGGAGACCCGGTACGTCAGCCGCTAGCATTGCCCTCATCGGAAACCGTGGCATCGCGTCCTCTGGCGATTATATCCGACGGTTCACCATCGGCGGCCGGCGCTACGGTCACATCATCGATCCGCGCACGGGACGACCGGTGGCAAACGGCTGCGTTCAGGCCACGGCGGTCGCGGCCACGTGTTTGCACGCCGGAGTGCTATCAACGACGGCATTTATCCTTGGTGTCCAGCAAGGCATCGAACTCATTCAATCATTCGCGGGCGCCGAAGGTCTCCTCGTTACCGATACAGCCCGCGCGCAAACGCGCGGCTTTTTCAATCATGTTATCTCAAACTGAACTAATCTGTCGCCCGTCGCTTGTCATCCGGCGGCGGTTATCTGCGGGCCCGGCCGCCCTCGGCCGCTTAATGCTTTGGATCGTGAATTCGGTGATGTCTTCTGACATGGACGGGACACCCATGCCACGTGTCACGGGCGTCTCGCCCGTGATTTGGATATGGTCGATGATTTATGGCGGTGCACACTTGGACTTCGATGCGGCCGGGGGCGACCGCGCTTCCACAAACCGCTTGCTCAGTGCTGCGTGCGCCGTGATCTGCTTTCTGTGCGCGATGACGCTTGGTGCGCGCGCGCAAATTGCGCCCGGTGATGCGTTCCCTTCGCTGAAGG
>DAITQE010000768.1:0-461 GCA_036833235.1 Opitutus sp. | reverse complement strand
AAGGTGGCGGTTCCGTCGGGAGTCGAGTTTCCAGCGACTAAAGGGCATGTCGTGCTGGTGGATTTTTGGGCGTCGTGGTGCGCGCCGTGTAAAGCGTCGTTCCCGGCACTAAGTCGCCTTCACCGCGAATTTGCGGCGCGAGGGCTGGTGATTGTTGGCGTAAGCGTCGATGAGAAAGCTTCGGCGTACGAGACCTTCGTGAAGAGATGGGCTCCGCCGTTTCCGACGTTGCTCGATCGCGAGCAAAAGCTGGTTCAATCCGTCAAGGTTCCCGCCATGCCGACCTCGTATTTGATCGGCCGTGACGGTCGCGTTCGATTCGTCCATCAAGGCTTTCATGGTTCTTCGACTGAAAATGAACTGCGCGCGCACATCGCATCGCTGCTCAACGAAAAAGCCGCCTCCATCAAATGAAAACCATTCGAATAATTCTCGCTCATGCAGCCATCGGCGGTCTGCTC
>DAITQE010000767.1:0-2075 GCA_036833235.1 Opitutus sp. | reverse complement strand
ATTGGGTGGAGGGCGGGTGGACGATCGATGAAAGTGTCGAGCTGGCAAAACGGTTGAAAACTGCGGGCGTTGATTTGATCGATTGCAGTTCAGGAGGCGCGGTGCCGGGCGCTAAAATTCCGGTGGGACCGGGATATCAAGTGCCGTTTGCCGAGCGCATCCGTCGGGATGCGGCGATTGCGACGGCGGCGGTGGGATTGATCACTGACGCCAAGCAGGCGGACGCCATTGTTCGTTCGGAGCAGGCGGACATTGTCTTGCTCGCGCGCGAGCTGTTGCGCGATCCGTATTGGCCGAGGCGCGCGGCGCGCGAGCTCGGTGACCCGAAACTAATCGAGCCGCCGGTGCAATACGCGCGGGCGTGGTGACGCGGCCTCGACGATGTCGATGACACCGATACCGCCTCAAACGCTCGTCGAGGCCTTGCGCTGGCGTTACGCGACACAGAAATTTGATGTGGCGCGCAAAATTTCCGACGACACGTGGCGCGCGCTGGAAGAAGCGCTCGTGCTCGCGCCATCGTCGATCGGACTACAACCATGGAAATTTCTCGTCATCACGGATCCGGACGTGAAGGCGCGGCTTGTGCCGGCGTCATGGAATCAAAAGCAACCGGCGGAATGCTCGCATTTCGTGGTGTTCGCCGTCCGCACTAATCTCGGTGTCGAGCATGTTGACAAACACATCGAGCGAATCGTCGAAGTGCGCGGAGTAGGGCGCGAGTCGTTGGAAAAATTCGGCAAGATGGCGGTGCGCAATCTCGACGCGGCGCGTGCCGAAGGCCGGCTCGACACCTGGCAGAAGCACCAAGTCTATATCGCGCTCGGAAGTTTCCTGACGGCCGCGGCGCTGCTCGGCGTGGACACGTGTCCGATGGAAGGGTTCGAGCCGGCGAAGTTCGACGAGATTCTCGGTTTGGCTGGAACTGAGTACGCGAGTGTCGTGGCGTGCGCGGCCGGTTATCGGACGCCAGATGACAAGTACGCGACGACGAAAAAGGTCCGGTTCAAGCCAGAGGACGTGATCGTGCGGCTGGGGTGAATACGACCGTACAGCCGGCCGGCGAGAGCTCGGCCTAAAATTTGGCGTAAGCTAGGCGCCAGTTTAATGTCGCTATCGAGCAACCGTTGGTTGCATTGCCTCCGGCTTGCATTGAGCTGTCTTCTGACACGTCGGCTTTCCTACACCGCGTCGTCAATCCTTACGAAGGAGGTATGGTCGACGGCAGCGTCGTCAGCCGGCGTTGAAAACTAATCCACTCACTCCCAGCGGTTAGCGGAACGAAATGGATTTAAAATTTGTTTGGCGCAGACGGTGCTCCATGAACGCGCCCGCAGTTTCCTTCATTAACCCTCCACACTCGTATCATGCTTCACGTAATTACCAACCTCGTTCCGATGACCATCGCGACCGCTTTCCAGACTGTTCCCGACAACGGAATTACCGGCCTTCTGGTTGGCGGCGGCATTCTCTCGCTCGCCGTGTACGCGCGTTTCCTGAAGAACCGAAAAAAATAATCGGTTTACGCTTTTTTGCTGAAGCTGCCTGAGCCTTGCGCTCAAGCAGCTTTTTTTTGCGAACGACCAGCGCGCGAGCCGCCTGTCGATTGGGGTCCATTCGTGGTTTCTTACTGCGTGGATCGGGCTACGAATTGCTCTGCTCGAGCTCCACTGCGGGGTTTCGAAGCCGTTTCCGCGCGAAGGGACTCCACAGTCGTCCCCAGACGCTTTTGGGATAATATTTCATTCCATCGAAGCCGAAGTGCGCCGGCGCTCCGCCGTTTCGTGGCCAATAAGCGGTTCGAAAAAGCCAGTCCCAAATTGCGAGATTGACACAAAAATTTTGCCCGTCTTTGCCGTGTAATTCCACCGAATGATGCCAGGCATGAAGTCGGGGAGAGTTGATCACATAACGGAGCGGGCCCCAATCCCAATTCAGGTTGGCGTGAACCAATTCCTGCATCAGCAGCGATAAAACGAGAATGGCGAAGATCACCGTTTCGTTCACGCCGAGAATGACCAGAGGCAGGTAGATGAGAATCTTGTAGATGATCACCTCAGCCCAGTGAGAGCGGA
>DAITQE010000766.1:0-2086 GCA_036833235.1 Opitutus sp. | reverse complement strand
CTCCGAGCGCCGTCTGAAACGCCCGCTCAACGTCCACCATGCGCGCCGTCGCAGAATCAAAGACGCTGGCAAATCGCGAAATGTCAGCGAAGCGACATTGCACCGCGACCGCACCCTGCCCCACCGCTGGCACCATATCCTGAAAACCCAGAGCGTGAAATTCGACTCCCGGCCAGTTTCCGATGCCCAAGCGGTTCAAACCCGCCGCCGCCAAAATCGTGCCGTCCGCGACGTGCTGTTCGCCGATCTTCTTCAAACGCGTATCCACGTTCCCACGGATCTCGGTGAACGCCACGGCCGGGTATAGTTTCGCAATCTGCAGCCGGCGACGCGGACTGCCGGTGGCAATCGTCGTGGGTTTTGCGATACCTGCGCGAAGCACCAGAATATCACGCGTGTCAGCGCGAGGCAGATAGCCGCCAATCGTCAACCCCGCCGGCATGTCGCCTGGAAGATCCTTCGTGCTGTGAACCGCGACGTCCGCTTCGCCTCGCAAAACCGCAGCTTCGAGCTCCGTCGTGAAAAGCCCCTTGCCGCCTTTCGTCTCGAGCGACCATTCCGTTTGCTGATCGCCGGTCGTGACGATCTTCAGCAGGTCCGTTTCAACGCCGAGCTTCTCACGCAAATGCGCCGCGACCATTTCGGTCTGGCGCAGCGCGAGCGGGCTCTTACGGGTGGCAAGGATTAATTTTTTCAACGGTGCGATGTGTAGGTTGCGCGCTCGCCGTGCAACGTGGCGCGGCAAGCGCGCCACCTACATCGGCGCGGATTAGTACGCAGCCTGGACGCCTTTGATGTGCTTCTTCGTCATCCACGGCATCATGCTGCGGAGGTAAACGCCGGTCTTTTCGATCGGGTGTTTTTCGCCGGCTTTCAGGAGCTTGTTGTAGTTCTTCAAACCACCCTTGTATTCCTTCACCCACTCCTTCGTGAACTTGCCGGACTGAATTTCCTTCAGGATTTTCTTCATCTCGGCCTTCGTCTTTTTGTTCACCACGCGCGGCCCGCGGGTGATGTCGCCATATTTCGCGGTCTCTGAAATCGAGAAACGCATACCGGCGATTCCGCTCTCGTACATGAGATCACAGATGAGCTTGAGCTCATGGAGACACTCGAAATACGCCATCTCAGGCTGGTAGCCGGCCTCGACGAGGGTTTCGAATCCGGCTTGAACGAGCGCGCTCGCTCCGCCACACAACACCGCTTGCTCGCCGAACAGATCCGTCTCGGTCTCTTCTTTGAACGTCGTCTGGAGGACGCCCGCGCGCGTCGAGCCGATGCCCTTTGCCCAGGCGAGCGCCTGCTTCTTGGCCGTCTTCGACTTGTCTTGGGCAACAGCGATCAACGCCGGCATGCCCTTACCTTCGGCGTAGAGGCGGCGAACCATGTGGCCGGGGCCTTTCGGCGCGACCATGATGCAGTCGATATCCTTGTGCAGCTTGATCAGTCCGAAATGAACGGAAAGGCCGTGGGAGAAGAGCAGTGTCTTGCCCTTCGAAAGATTCGGCAGGATGTCTTTCAGGTAAACGTCCGCCTGTTTCATATCGGGCAAACCGACCATGATCACGTCCGCGCGACGAACCGCCTCGGCGGTGTCGAACACTTCAAAACCGTGCTGCTCGGCGACAACGCGCGATTTCGAGCCAGGATAAAGGCCAATGATGACCTTGCAGCCGCTGTCCTTCAGATTGAGCGCGTGGGCGTGGCCCTGCGAACCGTAGCCGAGGATGGCGAGCGTTTTGTTGGAGAACACGCCGAGATCGGCGTCTTTGTCGGTGTAGACTTTAGCGGGCATGGGAAAGTGGGTTCGGATTCGGAATCGGGTTCGGGTTTGGTTTCGGATTCTGGGTATCGAATTAAAGCGGAAGGCGTATCAACGTTTCAATGCCAGCCGGCCAGTGCGCGCGAGCTCCATGATGCCGAATGGCTCCAGCAAGCCGAGCAATGCGTTGATTTTATCATCGGTGCCGGTGAGCTCGATGATCAGGTTATCCGCGTTCAGATTTACGATTTTGGCGCGGAAGATGTCGGCGATTTGAACGATCTCCGATCGCGTCCCGGCGCTCGCTCGCACCTTGATCAGGAC
>DAITQE010000765.1:0-2094 GCA_036833235.1 Opitutus sp. | reverse complement strand
CACGTAGAACTCGCGGCAGCTGATTTCCAGGTTTGCCATGAACTGCCGGCCGCCGAGGTGAACGAATCCGTCCCCGCGGTCAACTCGGTTCAAAAGCGCGACGATATCCCGCCCGCGCAAGTCGCCGAGCAGCTTCGCCAACGCTCCATTCATGTTTAATGTGGCTGACATAAAGATAAGGCGGACGGATTGAGGGCGCGGCGTTCCGTCACCGAGGAGAAATCCTCGATGAAGCGGCGCGCAATCTCGGGCAACGTGTATTGGCGCGCGGTGCTCCGCGCGGCAGCACGCATGCGTTCACGAGCGCCTGAATCACCGGTGAGTTCCGCCAGCGAGCGCGCCAGATTTTCCTCCGCCCGAGCGGATCGGTGATCAAACACGAGTCCGTCGATTCCTTCCCGAAGAAAATCCCGGAAGCACGCGAGAGACGACACGACGGGCACGCAACCCGCGGCCATTGCTTCGAGCACGGACAAGCCAAACGTTTCGCCGAACTCAGCCAACGACGGATACGCGAAAATCGCGGCGGACTGGTACTCCGAAACAAGCCGGGCTTCGTCAAAAATCGGCTCGAGCACATCCACCTGTCCTCCGCTCGTTTGTGCTGACTCGAGCAGCAACTGTCGATAGTCCGCGCCGCCGCCGCCCTGCGCTGTCTGCCATGGACCGACAATGCGTAACGTCCACCCGCGGAGCCCACCGGAAACAAGCCGGCGGAATGCGTTCACCAAAAGGTGCACTCCTTTTTCAGGATGAAGTCGTCCCGTGTAGAGAATGATTTGTTTCGGCGGCGTCAGCGGCACGAGGTACGCGGCGGAAAGCGGGTAGGGGATCACTCGAACGCGCGCAGTAGCCCGCGGCACTTCACGCAAAATGGCTTCGCGGATCGGCTCTGAGACCGTCTGGAGAATAGCCCTTTCCGGATACAAGCGAATCTGGCCTTTGGGGTAACGGGCGACGTGGACGTAAGGTCGTCCGCGCGAACGACGGCGCTCGATGATCGGCAGCCAAAACGTATTCGTCACAAGAACGTCTGCCGGAGGAAGAATCTTCCGGACGCGCAGCGAATAGACTAAATCGAGCAGCTTCAATCGCCAGAGTGCCCGTGGCGTGGCGTAGCCGGGAACGCGCCGATGCTCGACGCCATGCTCGATCACGTTCTCCGGCAATCCTGGATACGCGCGACTGACGTGAAGCACGCGATGATCACAACGGGCAAATTCCTGGCCTAGCGCGTACCAGACCTTTTCAACCGCGCCGCCAAGCAGCGGCGGCACGGGAAGAAAGGCACCTTGAACGATTGTAATACCAAGTGGGTCAGGCACGGGTGAGCGGGGAATTGCCAGGCTAAACGTTCACGCGGTTGGCAGGAGTCTCGATGCGCCGACAAATGGCGTGATCGTCTCGATCAAGCTGCTGGCGACGCGTCCGATCTCGTACTGATCCTTGAACAGCGCGATGGCGTTCGCACGCATCTGCTCGCGTTCGGGCGGTGTGCGCATCCGCCAATTTTGCAGGAGCCGAACCGTCCCGTTAAAATTGTCAGTGTCGGCAATTCCGGCGCCGGCCGAAACGATCTCCTCCCAGATGTTCACCTTTTTGGAGATCAAGGTTGGCGTGCCAGCCGCCAGGGCCTCCACCACCGCAATGCCGAAATTTTCCTGGTGTGAGGGGAGGATGAACGCTTCAGCGGAGCGCAACGCGCCCCATTTGCGTTCCCCTTCCAGCATGCCGGGCCACAAAATCCGGGAACCGTTAGGCACGCTTTCGGCGATGCGCGCCAGCGTTGCGCGATAGCGTTGATCTTGAACCGGCCCGGCCAGGACCAAGGTTGGTAGTGGCTGATTGGATGCAGCGGCGATTTCGCAATAGGCGCGCAACAGCAAATCCACACCTTTTTTCGGATGAATGCGGCCAAGAAAAAGCCAGAACGGAGCTGAGCCTAATTCCGGCAGGGACGCGCGCCAGAGATCGATTTGTTTGCGCGCCTGATCGGCGGGTCCGGCGGTGCCATAGGCGACGACCCGCTCTCGACACACGTACGAAGGAAACGATTCGCGAGCGAGGCGTCGCTCGCCCTCACAGGTGAAAAGG
>DAITQE010000764.1:0-2119 GCA_036833235.1 Opitutus sp. | reverse complement strand
CGATCTACCAGCGCATCCTGACGTGGATCATCAACAAGATCAGCCGGACGATCCTGAAGGCGGCCTTTGTCTCGATCGCGTTCGTGGTGACCGGAAAGTTCGTCGTATCCGCCTTTGCGATGCTGCTGCTCGTCTTCATGACCGACTTTGCCAAGATCGCCCTCGCCACCGACCGCGTCCGCCCCTCGAAGCAACCGGAGACCTGGGACATCGGCGGCTTCCTCGCCGTGTCCATTGTGCTCGGCGTCCTGATGCTCGCGGAGACGCTGCTGCTCCTGTGGCTCGGCTGGACGCGCTTCGGTTTGGCGACGAATCAAGCCGCCCTCTCCACCTTCAGTTTCCTGCTGCTGCTCTACTTTGCGGCGTTCTCCGTCGTCTCCGCTCGCGAGCGCCGCCCTTTCTGGGCCACGGCACCCAGCAAGACCCTCTTGGCGGCCCTCGTCGCCGACGTCCTCACCGGCACGATCCTGACGCGTGTGGGACTGCCCGGACTCCTGCCACTCCCGTGGCCGCAGACGTTGGCGATTTTCGGCTCGGCGCTCGTCGCCTGCCTGCTGGTGAACGACACCCTCAAGGTAGCGCTGATCAAATGGCGCGTACCCGGCGCTCTCGCCTGAATCACGGGAGCCGATTGCAACCACCGCCTCCGACTTCGCCTTTGTTCAACGGGCCTCGCTCTGCTCAAAAACGCCGCCGCTCACCACCCGCGACGTACGCGTGAAAGCACCGGTCGCACGCCAAACGCAGCTCCCCCCGTCGTAATTCAGACAGGCACTATGGCAGAGCAGCGCGTTTAATTACCATCGCCCCGGCCGAGCGCGAGACGGACATCATGCGTGACCTGTTCACAATGCAGCCAGCCCAAATACCCCATGTCACGACTCACCGAATCTGAAATCGCCCGCATGCATCCGGAAACGCTCGCTCTTACCTACGGCTTCGATCCGTGGCTCAGCGAGGGCTCGATCAAGCCGCCGGTCTTTCTCACCTCCACCTTCGCCTTCAAGAAGGCAGCGGATGGAAAACAATTCTTCGCCTGGGCCCACGGCGATGGCACGCCGCCACACAAGGCGGACATGGGGCTGATCTACTCACGGATCAACAATCCGAATCTCGAAATTTTCGAGGACCGCATCGCGCTCTGGGAAGGCATGAAGAGCGCGGAAAGTTTTTCCAGCGGCATGGCCGCGATCGCGACGACCCTCCTCGCGACACATCAACCCGGCGATGAGATGATCGTCTGCGCCCCCGTTTACGGCGGCACCGATTCGCTTATCCACCATTTTCTCAAACACCTCGGCATCTCCGCGCATTTCGTCCCAGCCGGCGTCGACGCACCCGCGCTCGCCGAACCGTTCATTACCCCACGGACGCGTTCCATCTTCATCGAAAGTCCGGCCAACCCCAACAACCGGCTCACGGACATTGGCGAAATGAAAAAGCTCGCGCTGCGCCATGCGCCGGCTCCGGCCGGAAGTTCCTCCGGCCGCATTCTCGTCATCGTCGACAACACGATGGCCGGTCCCGTCTTCGCCCATCCCGGGCGGGTCGGAGCGGACATCGTGCTGTACTCCGCGACGAAGTTCATCGGCGGCCACTCGGATGTCGTTGGCGGTGTCGCACTCGCGAACGACGATGCTCTCATCACCGCGATCGTCCATCACCGCGCGCTCCTCGGCGGCATGCCCAATCCGCACACCGCGTGGCTGCTGACGCGCTCGCTGGAAACCCTCAAGATTCGCGCCGAGCAACAGCAGCGCAACGCCCAGCACGTCGCCGCGTTCCTGACCAAACACCCAAAAATCGAAAAGGTCCTTTATGTCGGCCTGCTGACGTCCGATGATCCCGAATACGCCATCTACCAGAAACAACATTCCGGCCCCGGTTCGCTGATCTCCTTCTATCTTCGCGGCGGTGAAGCCGAGGCGTTCGCGTTTCTCGACCACTTGAAAATTTTCAAGCTCGCCGTCTCGCTCGGCTCCACCGAGTCGCTCGCTGAGCATCCGTCGGCGATGACGCATTCCGGCCTGACCCCCGAGGACAAGCGGCTCGGTGGCATCACGGACAATCTGGTTCGCATCTCGATCGGCATCGAGCACGCCGATGACCTGGTGTGGGA
>DAITQE010000763.1:0-2130 GCA_036833235.1 Opitutus sp. | reverse complement strand
GGTCTGTTTGGCGATCCGTGGGAAGTGGTGCGCGCTGACTACACGCAAGAAGTTCGGCTCTACGGCCGCGTTGAAAACGTTTTCGATGATCGCGGGAATTCGCGTCCGCGCTGGGTGGATACGCAGACTATCATCGGCGTGCCGCACGATATTCCGATCGCAGGCTACGGCACGAAAACGGTCAACCTGCTCCGGCTGTGGGCGTCCAAAGCGTCCAAAGATTTCGATCTCGAAGCGTTCAACTCCGGCGGCTACGTGGAAGCCGTTCGCGAAAAGGCCGTCGGTGAGACGATCTCAAAAGTTCTCTACCCGAACGACAAGACGGAGAACGGAAAAGAGCTCCGGTTGGTCCAGCAGTATTTTTTCGTCGCGTGTTCGCTGCGCGATATTCTCCGCCGGCATTTCCGCAATCCGCTCAACACCTGGTCGAATTTTTCGCACAAGGTGGCGGTGCAGCTCAACGACACGCATCCGGCGATCGCAGTCCCGGAGCTCATGCGGATCCTGCTCGACGAGCATCAAATGGCGTGGGAGGCGGCGTGGACGATTGTCGAGAAGACGTTTGGCTACACGAACCATACACTGCTGCCCGAGGCGCTTGAACGATGGAGTGTGCCGCTGTTCGAGCGCGTGTTGCCGCGGCATCTGCAGATCATTTTTGAAATCAACACGCGGTTGATGCAAACGGTCGAAGCGATGTGGCCGGCCGATATGGGCAAGATGCGCGTCTGTTCGCTCATCGAGGAAAATGGCGTGAAGATGATCCGGATGGCCAATCTCGCGGTTGCAGGATCTCACGCGGTCAACGGCGTGGCGGCGTTGCACACGCAGTTGCTCAAGAAACATTTGTTTCCGGAGTTCGACGCGCTTTATCCCGGTAAATTCCAAAACAAGACGAACGGCATCACGCCGCGACGCTGGCTGGCACAGTGCAATCCGAGTCTCTCGGCCTTGATTACGGCGAAGCTCGGCGGAGCGGGCTGGATTCGCGATTTGGATCAGTTGCGTGGACTGGAGAAATTCGCGGACGACGCGGAGATGCAGCGTGACTTCATGGCGATCAAGCGGGCGAACAAAGTGCAACTCGCCGCGGTGATCAAAACCGAGTGTGGCATCGACGTTTCACCGGATGCGCTGTTCGACGTGCAGATCAAGCGACTCCACGAGTACAAGCGGCAGCATCTGAATCTGCTCCACATTCTCGCGCTCTATCGCCGCCTGTTGCAAAACCCCGCGTTGGACATCGTGCCTCGCGTATTTATTTTCGCCGCCAAGGCCGCTCCGGGTTATGACCTCGCGAAAAATATTATCCGGGCGATCAACTTGATTGGCGGAAAAATCAATTCCGACCCACGGGTGGCGGATCGCCTCAAAGTCGCGTTTCTCCCAAACTACCGCGTTTCGCTCGCGGAAAAGATCATTCCCGCGGCTGACCTTTCGGAGCAGATTTCGACCGCTGGTAAGGAAGCTTCGGGTACGGGCAACATGAAGCTCGCGCTCAATGGCGCGCTGACGATCGGCACGCTCGATGGCGCGAACGTCGAGATCAAGGAAGAGGTTGGCGACGACAACATCTTCATTTTCGGCATGACCGTGCCGCAGGTCGAGACGCTGCAAGCGTCAGGCTATCACCCGTGGGAAATCTACAGGCAGGACGAGGAATTGCGCGCGGTGATCGATTGGATCGGCAGCGACTACTTCGCGCCGGGCGAGCACGGCGCGTTTTCGCTGTTGCATCGCAGTCTGTTGGACGGTGGCGACCCGTTCATGGTGCTCGCCGACTTTCGTGCTTACAGTGACTGTCAGGCAAAGGTGGACGAGGCTTACCGCGACAAAGCGGGTTGGGCGAAGAAGGCGATCATGAACACGGCGCGAGTTGGAAAGTTTTCGAGCGATCGCACGATTCGGGAATATGCGAATGAGATCTGGAATTTGAAGCCCGTGCGAGTGCCGTAGATTTGGTTGGTGGACTGCAGTCGCACGACGTGTGAAACGATCTGTTGTTCCTGGGAGCGCGGGGCGTCCCGCCCGCATTCCGGGTGGCATCGGCCACGCCGATGGTGGACAAGCTTCCAACCGATGAATCTGCGGCTGGAAGCCGCGGCCAGTTGCGGGCGGGACGCCCGCGCT
>DAITQE010000762.1:0-2153 GCA_036833235.1 Opitutus sp. | reverse complement strand
CGAGAGCAGCACGCGGGACGCGTGCGCTCCCCGGACCAACGCAACCAAGCCGAAGAAACTTCGGGGTATCGACCGACCGCGAATGAAGACCTCGAACAAATCCACGACGCGGTCTTTTTTGCGTTTTTTGTGCTTTTTGTGGCAATTCTCTGCCGCGCCGCGGCGACCGGCTATTTTTTCGACAGCTTCGGGCGCTCCGTGATCACCGGCCAGTCGTCGGTGCGGAAGGGCAGCGCGGGCAAGCCGGCAGAGTTGACCAGGTTCGGATTGGCGGTCTCGTGCCACCCAAAGCGGACGGCCACCGGTTGCGGTACGTCGGGGCTGGAAACAATCACACGCTCACGCGCCGCCTCCGCGCGCGCGGGATGAAAAACGCGATCATCTCCCGCAATTTCAAAATCGCTGAGCGGCGCACCGTCGCGCGACGAGAGGCCAGTGCCGGTGTGCGAAAAATGCAGCGCGAACTTACCGGGGGCGGAAGGGCGAAAACCGTCGAAGCGAGGACTCTGGGCGACGAAATTCGTGCGACCATAGGTCTCGGCCAGCGCGAGGCGTGCGAATCGTTGTCCAACATCCTGTTTGTCGGTGGGATGAATGTCGCGCGCGCTGCCGGCCAGATCGGTCGTCGAGATGATACCGGTGTGCGGAACGTCGAGAGCGCGGAGCTGTGCTTCCCAGAAAACCGGGAGCGCCTCGGAGGTAAGCCCCTTGGGAAAGCTTTCCCATTGCGAGTAATGAAACGGAGCGATGAGCGCGTAATAGAACGGCGCGTCGGGCTCATCCCACGCCCCTCGCCAGCTTGCGATCAGCGCACGCATTTTCGCCGTGTAGATCGGCCCGTCGGCCTGCATGCAATTGGCTTCGCCTTGATACCACAGCCAACCGCGCAACGTGTAGGGGATTAGTGGTGACAACATTGATCTGAACAGTTCCGTGGCTTGCACGCCTTTAACCCAGGCAGCGTAATGAACCGTACGGAGATCATGCAGCGCGGGATCGCGAGCAAACGCATCCTCGGGCATCCACGCTTCGATCTGAGTCCCGCCAAAGCTCGCGTGAATCACGCCGACCGGAACGCCGAGCTCAGCATGGAGATCGCGACCGAACAGATACGCCACCGCGGAAAACTGGGACGCCGCCAAATTCGCGGGGGAACTCGGCAGCCACCTCAATGTCGGTCTGGCGTGCTTCGGGTCGGGTCGTCCGTGTTGTGGAACTTGATACAGCCGGAGCAGCGGGTGGTCGGCGTGGGCCATCTCTTCCTCGGATCGGTCAGTCGGCTTTTGTCCTTTCCGCGGGCCAAACGGCTTTTCCATATTCGACTGGCCCGAGCACAGCCAGACGTCGCCGACGAGGACATCGGTGAACGAAAGCGTCGTTCGACCGCTGATCGTGAGGGTGCGCGCCGCGGAGCTCGCGGCCAGCGGGGGCAGAGCGACGCGCCACGAACCATCAGCGCCGGTTGTGGTCGTGGCGTGGTGATTAGCGAACGTGACCGTGACGCTTTCGCCCGGATTGGCTGTGCCCCACACGGACACGGGGCGCTCGCGTTGCAGAACCATGTGGTCACCAAAAATCGGCGGACAATGAACGTCGGCGCGGACATTGCCAGCGAGGCAAACCATGAATGCCGAGAGAAGCGTCGCGACCGAAAATCGAAGTGCGCAGAACGCGACCAGTTGGACGAGGGGCTTTATGCCCTGACGACGGCCCGCTCGGAGATCGGGCCCATCGCGCTCGCTGGCGCAGTTGGAGCGCGAGCAAGTGAGTTCCAATCGCAAATCGGAAGACCGTGGCATCAAGCTGCTCCCATCGCGGTTCGTGGTCGGTCTGGAAGAACAACTTTTCAAAAGGGTTTCGCTAACTACGTGACGTTGGAAGGACGGAAATTCAGTACGATACTCCGCGGGGAAAAGGATGAAATAACACTAATTTCATCGCGAATGTTCGCACTGAAGAATGGAGATATTCTGCTCGGCGCCAGCTTCGACTGTCAAAGCAGAAGAATAGTCATTGACTCGTCAGTTTCATGAAAGCCACAGTTTCCACGCGTTATTTCACCGTCTGTATTCCCCGCGTCTCCGTCTGTTCCTTCGTGAACTCGCCATCGTAGCTGCGAGCGTGAGCGAGTGGACGCTATCGCTCTCTACTCG
>DAITQE010000761.1:0-2163 GCA_036833235.1 Opitutus sp. | reverse complement strand
GGGACGTAGCCGTTCGCCGGCGTGCAGTCGAGGTACGTGATGCCGGCGTAGCGTACATCGACGTTGGCGCCGGTCCGACCCGCCATTACGTTGGTGTCGACATAGACGGGATAAACCGGATCAGGAATCGCGAGTCGCAGATCGGTCGAGAAGATTTCCTGAATGTTACCGCAATCGCACTTCGCACCGTCGGAAACGAAAACCTCATCGGCTTCAATCTTGCAGCCGCGCGGGATGAACTCGTGGTTGACGACGGCTTCGCGGAGAAAGGCGTAGCCCTGCTCGGGGCCGTAGCCTTTGAAGGTCGCGCGTTGCGCCATCTCGTCGGTCGCGGCGTGCAACGCCTCGATACACACCGGTGGAAGCGGCTCCGTGACGTCGCCGATGCCGAGACGAATGACCGGTTTGGCGGGGTTCGCCGCGACGAAGGCGTTCACGCGACGTGCGATATCGGCAAACAAATAGGAGGCCTTGAGCTTGGTGTAGTTTTCGTTGATGCGAATCATGGGAAGAGTGGTGGGCAAAATGAAGTGAGTCGAGGTAGCTACGAGCGTGAGCGAGTGGACTGAGTTCGAGCGTGAGCGAGCAGAGTGTAGTTACGAGCGCAAGCGAGTGGATCAGGTGTAGCGGCGAGCGTGAGCGAGTGGACCGAGCGTAGCTACAAGCGCGAGCGAGTGGATCAGGTGCTGAGAGTTGAGAGACTCGAGGCTTTCGGGCTCTCAACTCTCAACCTTCAACTCGGAACTTCACGATCCAATCGCGCACACTCGCGGCCACGAAACGGGCACAAAAACTTGAACAAACGCAGCTGCCGACATTTGTTCAAGCCCTCGTTGGCTGAAGCGCCGGTGACCCCTATGCAAAAAATCGATACTGTATCGGAAATGCGGTTGACGGCCGCCAAGTTCAAAGCCGCGGGCAAGACAATTGCGTTGGTCCCGACGCAAGGAGCCTTGCATGCCGGGCAGGAGGCACTCATCCGGGCGGCGAAGGAACGCGCTGACGTGGTGGTGGTATCCATTTTCGTCAACTCGCTCCAGTTTCCGGCGAACGAAATCCCGGCGAATTATCCTCGGAGACTGGAAGCCGACCTCGGGTTAGCTGCTTCGGCGGGAGCGGAAATTGTGTTTACGCCGTCAGCGCAGGAAATTTATCCGCGCGGCTACTCGACGTACGTGAACGAAGACGTGACGAGCCGGATGCTCTGCGGACCATCACGACCGACGCATTTTCGCGGCGTGACGACGTTCATGGTCAAGTTGCTGAATATCGTTCAACCGGACCTCGCATTTTTTGGACAGAAAACCGTGCAGCGCGCGGCGGTGGTGCGGAAGATGGTGCTCGATTTGAATTTTCCGCTCGAAGTCGTGGTGGTGCCGACGGCCCGCGAAGCCGACGGACTTGCGGCGGGCGTACGTAACCGCGATTTCACGTCGAGCATGCGGCAGGAAGCGATGGCCATTAATGCGGCTTTGACGCGCGCGAGCGAAATGGTCGAAGCGGGCGTGCGCAGCACGGACCGGCTGGTTGCTGAAGCCACTCACATCCTCGGTCAGCACCGCCGCATTCGCATTATCTACGTGGCGATAGTGGACAGCGCGACGATGGAACCGGTCCGTGAAGTGATTCCCGGCCGCACGATGCTGGCGATCGCCGCCTGGGTGGATGAAGTGCGGTTGATTGACAACATCGTGCTGTAGTTCCGAACCATTGCGCGGCAGCGCCGCGCGTGGCGCTATTGCGGAGGGACGACTCCTCAAAAGCCAGCCAGCCCCTGTGCGCCTCCAGCGCCCCCCGTATTGTCCGGGTTGATCGGCAAGAGTCGTTTTTCGAATACGTCATGCGCGTGCCAGCCTCTCGATAAAACGACATGCAGATTTTGGGAGCATGCAGAAGCATTCTTTCTCTTTTGAACTACAGCAGAACGTGCTCACCGCATCTCGGGGGTTTTACTTTGGAACAGCCGGAGCACGGAACAGCCGGAGCACGTCACGTCTTGGACGCTTGACTGATTGCTCCTGCCGGCGCGGTAAACGTCCTCGCGCCTTCTTTCATCCGCCCACACAACGCCAAGGTCGCCGATGGCTCCGAGGTTCGCCCGGTCTTTCGTTTTGATAGAGCAATCCGTTACGTGGTAGTCCGCGAGCTTGCTCGCGCTTCAAT
>DAITQE010000760.1:0-2174 GCA_036833235.1 Opitutus sp. | reverse complement strand
GGACAGGGCCACGATAGACCGACGGTCGCAAGTTTCGGGCGCTTTTTTTCGAGCTATGATCAGTCCGAGGCGAAGAGGACAGACGCGGCTCGTGACGTCCGTTCGTAAATGCGCTGAATCTGATGATCGATCGGAAACGAATGGCAGGCGTCGTCATACAGCCCGCGATGCGCAGGAGCACGACTGGAAGTACTGGATTGAAGCTGATGGCAGGCGTCCGCTACAGCTTTCTGCGCTCGTGAGTTCGTTAACCATTTTTGCTCCGGCCAAAATAAATCTCTTCCTCGCCATCACTGGCCGGCGGCCGGATGGCTTTCATAATCTCGTATCAGTCGTTGCTCCG
Source organism: Opitutus sp. (assembly GCA_036833235.1). GTDB lineage: Bacteria > Verrucomicrobiota > Verrucomicrobiia > Opitutales > Opitutaceae > Opitutus. The sequence continues at coordinate 1,831 of DAITQE010000760.1, read as the reverse complement.
GTCGAGTGGGGGGACGAGTTGACGGTCGAACCAGCCGCAGACTTTTCGCTGGTGTGCGAGGATCCCGCGGTGCCGCACGACCACAGCAACCTCGTTCTAAAAGCCGCAGATGCGTTTCGGACGGCTTCCGGCTGGCGGGGCGGTGCAACATTTTCGTTACAGAAGCGAATCCCGATCGGGGCAGGATTGGGCGGCGGCAGCAGCGATGCAGCGGCCGCGCTCCGCGCGTTGAATCAGCTGGCTGGAAACATCCTTTCCGCCGCGGCGCTAACGAATGTAGCAGCTCGGGTGGGCTCTGATTGCGCGTTGTTCCTCCACGACGGACCGGTGGTGATGCGAGGCCGCGGCGAGGAAATAACCCTTCTTCAGGACAGCGCTCGCCGGCGGCTGAAGGGTCGAAACGTGCTCATTTTTAAACCCGCTTTCAGTATCTCCACCGCTTGGGCGTATGCGCGCCTGGCAGCCGGCGCGCCATCGAGTTATCTCCCCCCAACGGAGGCTGAAGCGCGACTGACCGGCTGGCAGGCTGGATCGGACGGTCCGGAAGAACTCCTGTATAACACGATGGAGGCGGTCGCGTTCGCAAAGCTTCCCGCGTTGCCCGTTCTACTCGAACAGTTGAATCGCGACTTCGGCCTCGCGGCGGGAATGAGCGGGAGCGGCAGCGCCTGCTTCGTTTTGTTGCCCGATGGAGCACCAATTGAGGCGATTTGCGGGTCCATCCGGAGGGCATGGGGCGATTCCACATTTCTTGTTCGGACCCGTTTGCAGTAAATCCGCATTGACCCATCGAGAGCACGGCGCGTTATCGTCCAGGGCCGCCAGCGATTACCCCGCGCTGTCAGCCTAACGCTCCCTCATGGAAAAAAGCTCACAGAACGAAGTCACTGTCCCAGGCATCGCCGCCTCTCAAGGCATCGCTTATGGTCAGGTATTCGTTTATATTCAGAGCGATGTCGAGGTGCCGAGCTATCAGGTCGAGCCCGACAAACGGATCGAGGAAGTCGCACGTTTCGAGAAAGCGCTGCTGGTCACGCGGCAGCAGATCGCAAAAATTCAGGACGAGGTGGAAAAGAATCTCGGGAAAGAGGAGGCGCTCATTTTCGATGCACATCTTCTAGTGCTCGAAGATCAGGCGCTGATCGGCGAAACGATCCGCGAGTTCGAGTCGACCGGCCGGAATATCGAGACCTGTTTCAACAAAGTTTCGTCGCGTTACATCCAGGCGTTTTCCGAGATCGATGATGAATACCTGCGCGAACGCGCTGGCGATATCCGCGACGTGGCGCAGCGCGTTTTGCAGAATCTGCTGGGCCAGGCGGAGAATTCACTGACGCGGCTCGCCGACAAGCGCATCGTTGTCGCCAACGATATTTCACCGTCGGACTCCGCCAGCATCGATCGAAGCGCCGCGCTCGGCATCGTCACCGATTCCGGCAGCAAGACGAGCCACGCTGTCATCGTGGCGCGGTCGATGAAAGTCCCCGCCGTGGTGGGCGTGCGTGATCTTTCAAAACGGGTAAAGCACGGCGATTGGGTGATCATCGATGGCTACGACGGCCTCGTGATCATCAATCCGTCCGAGAGTACACTTTTCCGCTACGGAAAAATTCAGGAGCAGAAGAAAACGTTCGAGACCCGGCTGCTCAAAGCGAACCAGCAACCGGCGGTCACGCTCGACGGCGTCGAGGTGACGCTCATGGCTAACATCGAGAAATCCGACGAGGTGAGGCTCGTCCATGATTACAACGCTCACGGCGTCGGTCTGTATCGAACAGAGTATATGTTCCTGAGTGCGTCTCGCATCCCGACCGAGCAGGAGCAATTCCTT
>DAITQE010000759.1:0-2177 GCA_036833235.1 Opitutus sp. | reverse complement strand
CTGCAGAGTGAAAGCAGTTGCCTCGTTGATGCCTACAAAACCGCCGAACTGCTCTCGTCTTCGTCCCTCGCGGTGTACTCACTCGCCGCCGGTATCACGGATCGCACGACGCCGCTGGAATCCCTCCGGGCAAGCATCGTCTGGTCCGAAGGGCTGCCCGAAGCGGAGATTCTTCTTTCGGAAACGCAGTTACGCGCATTTCACCGCGGAGCGTCTCTGACGACGGAAACTCACTGCCGCGGCGTGCGCGGCACGTACGCGCTGGCGAGCACTGTGCCGCTGGCCCCACTCGGCCGTCGCGCGTGGCTGATGGTGGCAGATATCGGCTTGAGCCAGGCAGACGTCGCCGTTCGACGGCAGGCATTGGCGGCAGGTGAATTGGTCGAAACGGTGCACGCCGCGATTGACGAATCGACGCGGCGTCTTCGCTCGTTTGTCGCGCTGTCGGACGGGTTGCAAACCGGCGGAGCGGAATCAACGACCGCACACCATTTCGCGAATACGTTGTTCAATATCATGCGCGGCGGCGTGTTCGTCCACGGCTACGATCTTTCAACGCGCGACTTCGCCGCGTTCGTGCGCATTCGAAACCGTCCGGTCGCCGACCGCCATGCCACTCTCTTTGCCGCGTTACCCGAGACACTAAACCGCGCTGAGCTGCTCGCCCGTCTCGCAAAATGCGAAGACGTGGATCTCGACCGGCTCGCCTTGGAATATCTGCCGCTCACGTTCAGCCGGCGTCACGGCGATCCCAGTCGTCCCTGGAATCGTTTTAACATTCGGGTCCGCGACGAAGCGGGCGAAGGTGTGTTGAACCACGAGGGCAATTGGCGGGATATCTTTCAGAACTGGGAAGCTCTTTGCCTCAGCTTCCCCGAATTTTTCGAGAGCGTCGTCGCGAAGTTCCTGAACGCTTCAACCGTCGACGGTTATAACCCGTATCGCATTTCTCGAGACGGGATCGAGTGGGAAACGCCTGACCAGGAAAATCCGTGGGCCTCGATCGGCTACTGGGGAGATCACCAAACGGTCTATCTGCTAAAGCTGCTCGAATGGTCCCATCGCTTTCATCCCACAGCTCTTTCGGCTTGGTTGCGTCGCGATCTCTTCAGCTACGCCGATGTCCCTTATCGGATCGCGTCGTTTCAAGCGATGCTTCACGACCCGCACGCCACGATTGAATTCGACGAGACCCGGCATCACGCGACAGAGGCACTCGTCGCAGATGTCGGAACGGATGGACGCCTCGTTCATCACGCCGGTCGCATCGTTCACGTTAACCTCACCGAGAAGCTGCTGGTTCTGGTGCTCACACGGCTCACAAATTTTGTCCCGGGCGGCGGGATTTGGATGAACACGCAGCGTCCCGAATGGAACGACGCCAACAACGCACTCGTCGGATATGGCGTTTCGATGGTCACGCTCTGCTATCTGCGGCGATTGCTGAATCATCTGCGCACCGTTTTTGTGCCAGCCTTGGGCGCTGAGTCCGCGACTGTCTCCTCTGCGGTCGCGGAACTCGCCGCGCACGTGACCACGATTCTCGAAACCCACCGTTCGCTTCTCGTTGCTGCCGCGGTTTCGGCTCAGGAGCGGCGGAGTTTAACCGAGGCGCTGGCCAACGCAGGCGCAGCTTATCGCGCAGCCGTTTACCGCGAGACGCGCCGGAGCACAACGGACATCCCGCCGCGGAATGTCGCGCAACTTCTGGAGATCGCCCTCGCCTTCGTTGATCACACGATCCACGCGAATCGCCGTCCGGACGGGCTCTATCACGCCTACAATCTCCTTGAGTTCACCGAGGATCCACCAGCCCTGAAACTAAACCATCTGGCCTCGATGCTGGAGGGTCAGGTTGCCGTGCTGAGCGCCGGCGTCCTGTCAGCCGCCGAAACGGTTGATGTGTTGAAAGCACTGCGGCTCAGTCCGCTGTATCGGGCCGATCAACACAGCTATCTTCTTTATCCCGACCGGCTGGTCCCTGGATTTCTCGAGCGGAATATCCTTCGGCCGGAATCCGTCGCCGCGGGTACGGTTCTCGGTGCACTCTTGGACGCGGGAGACACTCGGCTGGTCCTCCGCGATTGCGAGGGCGCCGTTCGTTTCAACCCGGACCTTGTTAGCCGCGATGCCCTCCGTAACCGGCTTCAGCTGCTCGCGAACGATCCGCGCTGGAG
>DAITQE010000758.1:293-2182 GCA_036833235.1 Opitutus sp. | reverse complement strand
ACGAGCGGTTGCTCGCGGTCGGACTTTACAAGCGATATTTCCCGGCGAGTCGCTACCTGCACGCCTTGTGTCATGACTGGTTGCTTGGCCCGCTGCTCAGCTTTTCGGTGCAGGAAGGCGGCCCGTTTCGCTGGCCAGCCGGGCCGTCGTTTTTCGACCGTACCCAAACTCGCGGGGGCGTGTTGTTCGACATTGGCGTCCACGTGTTCGATCTCCTCAACTGGTGGATGGGCGAACCGTCCGAGATGCACTATGCGGACGACGCGATGGGCGGCTTGGAAGCCAACGCTTTCATTCGATTGCAGTATTCAAACGGCGCGCACGGCCAGGTTCACTTGAGCCGCGATTGGGCAACGCCACAGCAATATCGCTTCGTATTCGAACGCGGGATCGTGCTCTGGCGGGTTAACGATGCGAACGGACTGACGGTGCAATTAACGGGCGCGCCTGCTGCTCTCCAAAGTGTCCTCGTTACGCCGGAAGTAGAGCCGCCTGCGCCGGCGGAGCCCCAACCACTCGAAACCAATTCGCAGTGCTTCGTTCTCCAGCTGTGCAACGTGCTCGCCGCGATTGCTGGCGAAGAAAAATTGTTGGTCACTGGCGAAGACGGCACTCACTCCCTCCGCATCATCGAACAGTGCTACGCCAATCGTACGCTCGCGGAACAGCCGTGGCTTACGCCAGAAGAATCCGCCCGGGCGCACGAACTCAGTGGCGCGCTCTCTCATTCATGAAAGTCGCAGTCATAGGTTCCAGCGGGTTCATCGGCACCCGTGTCATCGAGCGGTTCTATTTGGGCGGCGGACCCGAGGTAGTTGCCGTGGTGAGACGTCCCTCGAGTCTCGCCCTACCCGCGCGCTTCAGCGTCGAAACCAGGATCGCCGACGCGCTCGACACGGACGCCATGGCCCGGGCATTCACCGGATGCAACGCGGTGATTCACACCGCGCTGGGTGATCCCGCGCAGATCGAGCGAATGCCCGCAGCGCTCTGCCTCGCCGCCGCGGCCGCGAACGTGCGGCGGCTCGTCTATCTGAGCAGCGCGTCGGTTCATGGCCAGAATCCGGCCAAGGGAACGGACGAAAGCGCACCGTTGGACGTTCGTCAGTCTCTCGAATACAACAGCGCCAAAATTCGTGCGGAGTTGAAATTTTTCGCCGAATGCCAGCGACACTCGCTTGTTGGGTTCGCGCTTCGCCCAGGCATCGTTTACGGACCGCGCTCCCGCTGGATCTCCGATCTCGCAACCGATCTGCTGGAAGGCACCGCCTGGCTGTACGAGGGCGGCGCAGGTATTTGCAACGCCATCTACATCGATAATTTGGTTCAGGCGATTTCATGCTGTCTCCAGGCGACCGATGATGCGGCGGGAGCCTATCTCGTCGGCGATGCCGAGACGACCACGTGGGCAGAATTCTATCGGTCGGCTGCCGATCACCTGGATTTACCTTGGAGCAGCATTCATCAAATCGCGCGGCTTCCTGCGTTCAATCGCTCCTGGCGTGATCGCGCCAGTCGCGCTGCAGCGAATCCGGTCGTCCAACGATTGCTGCCGCTCGTGCCCTACGGCTGGAAGCGAAGTGCGAAGGCGATGTTCGCGGCCGCCGCCGTTCCTCCTCGTCCGGATTCGTGGATACTCCCCAGCGGTCCCAAGCCGCGGATCACGCAAGAGCTCGCCCTTTTGCAGCAATGTGCATGGAGATTTCCGCACGCTCGAGCAGAGCAACATCTTGACTACCGGCCGATCGTCACCTTTAGCGAAGGCATGGAACGCAGCTTCGGCTGGTGGCGCTTCGCGCAAGGAGAAACATTATTTGCCGCATGAAAGTTAGCATTTTAATTCCAGCGTTTCGCGCGCAACGATTTATCGAAGCCGCGCTCTTCAGCGT
>DAITQE010000758.1:0-283 GCA_036833235.1 Opitutus sp. | reverse complement strand
CGTACGACAGCAGACGCACACCGAATGGGAGCTGATCGTAGTCGAAGACGGCTCGCACGACGAGACCGAGGCCATCGTTCGCCGTTTCGCGGCCACGAGTCGTCAGCATTGCGTCTATGACAATCTCGGCGAAAACCGGGGTGTCAGCGCGGCTCGAAACCGGCTCTTAAAACTGGCAACCGGCGATGCGCTCGCGTTTCTCGATGCGGACGACACGTGGGAACCAAACCACCTCGCAGCAGCCGTCGACCAAATCCTAAGTGGTGGCGATATCGTGGTGAGC
>DAITQE010000757.1:0-2189 GCA_036833235.1 Opitutus sp. | reverse complement strand
GTTTGAGCGCGAGCAAGCTCGCGGCCTACGGGAACCGTGAGTTGTAACGGCAAACCGGAAAGCCATGCGGGCGGGACGCCCGCGATCCCAATTAATTTGGCCGACTGCTGCGGCGGTTGTAATCTGACAATCCGCTTGGCCGGAAAGCGCGGAGTCGCTTAAGTCCGACGATCTTGTCTGCTCCAGCGCCTGTCATCGCTTATCTTTTCACCACGTTTCCAAAACCGACGGAAACATTTCTTCAAAGAGAGATCATCGCGATGCGCGCGCATGGTGTCTCGATGCGATTATATTCGCTCTGGGGCGGAGGTGGTTCTTTCCGGAGTCTGCCGGTGGCGCGCTTCAATAAATGGAGATTACTCACGCTTTTCTGGATGATTCCGTACGAGTCGTGGCGGCGTCCTGAAGTTTTGCGACAAGTGCTGCACGGGTTGCTCACGCGTCGGCCGCCGTCCTGGTTGAATTTTTGGGAAAACATGTTGGGCGCAGGATTCGCATGTCTTTACGCGCGGGAGTTTCGCGCCAACCCTCCGGCACTCATCCATGCGGCGTGGGGTGGCGCGCCTGCGACGGCGGCCTGGCTGTTGTGGCGGCTTGATGGCCATCGTTTCAGTGCGGCGGCTCACGCGTATGATATTTATGAGCACGGCGGCGACTGGTGGCTCCGCGACAAGCTGGAACATGCGGCGTTTATCCACACGTCCACCGAGATGGGCCGCACCGCATTGCTGCAACGGGGCTTGCCAGCGGAAAAAGTTCTCTGCATCCGACGCGGTCTGGATCGGCTGCCTCCATTTAAACGCCTGCGGATCGATCGTGATCCGCTGAACATTTTGTGCATCGCGCGATTGGTCGAGAAGAAGGGCCTCGATCATCAATTGCGGATTTATGCGGCGCTGCAGGCGGCCGGCATTCGATTTCACGCCCAAATCATCGGTGACGGGCCTCTGCGCCCGGAACTAGAGCAACTGGCCGGTCGTCTTGGCATTGCGGCCCAAGTAACGTTTACCGGTCATTTGCCGCAGCACGATGTATGGACGAAACTGGAGTGGGCCGACGTTATGTTGCACACGGGCGTCATCGCGCAGAGCGGTGATCGTGATGGCCTGCCCAACGTCATACCAGAGGCAATGTCGATCGGGGTGATGGTCGTAACATCGCCGATCGCCGCCACCACCGAAGCCATTACGGATGGCGTGACAGGCTTGGTGGCCCCATCCGAAGACGCTGCCATCTGGGTCCAGGCCGTGAGGCGTTTGGCGACGGACGACGGGCTCGCAGAGCGCCTCCGAGTAGCGGCACGCCGCTGGGTGGAGGAGAATTTTGACGCGCACAAAAACGCGGAGCGACTGCGGACTCATTTCGTCCAGGCGATTGGCGTATGATTTTTTTCGATATTACAAAGACAGCCTCCGTTCGACATCGCTCGGGACTCGCGCGACTGAGCGCGCGGCTACGCGAAGAACTTGGGCCGGCCGCCACTGAAGCACCATGGACGATCGCGCGCGAACGCGCTGGCGAGCGCGATTGGTTTGTTACGACGGAACTCTTTTCCGAAGCAGAACGTCCAGGCTTTGGTGAGTTTCTCCGTTCGAAACGATGCAGAACCGCGGCGGTTTTCGCGGACGCGATTCCGCTTAAGCATCCCCACATTACCTGGCCACACAGCGTTGCGCGTCATCCAGGGTATATGAAGCTACTCGGCTCTTTTGAGCGCGTGTGGGCGATTTCTGAAGCGAGTCGAATGGAATTGTTAGGTTACTGGCGTTGGCTCGGGTTGGAACGCCAGCCATCCGTCGCCGTGCTGCCGCTGGGCGCCGATCTCGGGCGGATTTCCCGTGTGACGACAAGCGATGACGAATTGACCGGGCGCCCGAGTTTGTTGTGCGTGGGAATTCTTGAGCCGAGAAAAAATCAGATGTTCCTCATCGATGTTTGCGAGGAATTGTGGACCGGCGGATTACAGTTTGATCTTCACCTCGTCGGCCGGGTGAATCCGATTTTTGGACAACCAATTGTCACGCGAATCGAAGCGGTTCGAAAACGGTTCGCCGGCTTGCAGTACCACGAGGCGGCCAGTGACGCGTTGCTCACGCGGCTGTATACAGATGTCCGCGCGACGGTTTTCCCCACGATTGCGGAAGGCTGCGGTTTGCCGCTGCTGGAGTCGTTGTGTCATGGAGTGCCGT